>NZ_JBHZAV010000072.1:0-48341 GCF_042754445.1 Embleya sp. NPDC059213 | reverse complement strand
GGGCACCGCGTCGGGCACCGTGGTCGGGCTCTGCCCGCCCAGGCACAGTGCGGCGGGACGGGCCGCACCGGGCACCAGCGCGCGCAGTTCGGCGAGCGCCTGCGCGGTGGCGGCGAACCAGGCGTACGGATCGGCGCGGCCGGGCTCCCAGGTCGCCGCGCCGGGATAGCCGGCGGTGGCCGCGCCCAGGACGGCGCCGTCCGGATCGAGCGCGAGCGCGCGTACCGAGTTGCTCCCGACGTCGACGCCGACGACGACCGCGGGCGAGCCGGGCACGCTCAACCGCCCACGAGGACGCGATAGACCGGCGACTTCGCGGCCAGCCGGAAGGCGTCGTCGACCTCGGCGAGCGAGTAGGTCGCGGTGACCAGCGCGTCCAGTTCGGCGGCCAGGCGCCCGGAGGCGATGATCGCGGCGGCCTCGGTCCAGTCCTGCGGTTCCTGGCTGTACACACCCACGATGCTCAGTTCGTGATGGTGCACCAGGTCCGGACCGACCCCGGCCAGGACGTCCTTGGGGAAGGCGCCGAACAGCACCACGGTGCCGCCGTCGTCACACAGGGCCAGGGCGCTCTCCAGGGCGCCGGGGGCACCGGCGGTGACGAAGACGACGTCCTGTTTCCCGCCGGTGTCGGCGGCCTCCTGGGGGGTGCTCGTCCAGTCGGCGCCGGCCGCGCGGGCCTCGGCGAGCCGTTCGTCGCTGATGTCGATCAGGCCGACCGACGCGGCGCCCTTGAACCGGGCCAGGGCCAGATGCAGTCGGCCCATGTAACCGGCGCCGATCACCGCGACCCGGTCGCCGGCCCGCAGCCCGCCGAGTCGGGCCGAGTGCGCGACGCACGCCAACGGCTCGCCCATCGCGGCGTGCGCGATCGGCGCGTCGCCGGTGCGGAACGCCTGCAACGCCTTGACCCTGACGAACTCGGCGAACCCGGCGCCCATCGAGATGGTGCCGTCGGCCAGCGCGCCGCCCTGCGGTCGCTTGCACAGCGCGCTGCTCCCGCGCCGACACGAGGTGCAGGTGCCACAGCGGGTGAGCAGGTCGACGGTGACCGTGTCGCCGACGGCCGCGACCCCGGGCAGCCCGGCGACCGCGCTGCCGACCGCGACCACCTCGCCGGCGACCTCGTGCCCGGGGGCCACCGGGTAGATCGGCTTGGTGCCCAGGTAGAGCCGGCGCTCCATGGTGCACAGGCCCGCGAGGCCGACCCGGATCAGCACGTCCTCGGGCCCGACCTCGGGGACCGGCTCCTCGCGCAGATCGACCTGTTCGGGGGCGGTGACTACGGCAACTCGCATGTGGGACTCCTCGGTTGGCGAAATCTGTGGAATGCGGGTACGCGGTGGCCGGCGCGGCGGGCCGGGCACGGATCAGTGCGCGGGCAGCGTCGGCCAGCGCGAGCGCAGCGGTACGCCGGCCCGGGCGAGCAGGGCCGTCGACGCGCGGCCGGCGAAGGTGCGCAGGGCCCGCTCGTCGACGGTCGTGCAGGTGTGGTCGCGGACCACGACCCGTCCGCCGATCAGCACGTCGCGCACCGAGCGGCCGTCCGAGGACCACACCAACTGCTGGGCGATGTCGCCGCGCGGGGTCCACTGCGGGCCGGTGGCGTCGTGTACCACCAGGTCGGCGTACTTGCCGGGTTCCAACGAGCCGATGCGATCGGCCATGCCGACCGCCTCGGCGCCGCCGATGGTGGCCAATTCCAATGCCTCGGCTGCGCCGGGGCCGGTGGGGTCGACCGTCATGTCCTTGGCCAGGCCCACCGCGAGCGCCGCGGTGCGCAGCAGGTCGGCCGAGTCGGCGGCGTTGCCCGCGTCGGTGCCCAGCGCGAGCCGGCCGCCGCGGCGCAACAACTCGGCGTGCCGCCCGGCGTGTGTGACGCCCTGGCCCAGCCGCAGATATGCCCACGGACAGTAGGCGACCGCGGTACGGTCCGCCAACAACGCCTCGACCTCGGCGTCGTCGAGCCACACCGCGTGCGCGAGCAGCAGGTGCGGGCCGAGCACCCCCAGGTCGGCCAGGTGCAACACGGGTCGACGCCCGGTGCGACGCAGGTAGTCGTCGGGGTCGGCGCCCGACGGCGACAGGTGCATCGTCATCCGGGCCCCGGTGCTCCGGGCCAAGTCGGCTGCGCCGCGCAGCAGTTCGTCGGAGGCCAGGCCGTGCCCGACCAGGGTGACCCAGCCCTCGACCGGCCCGCCGGCCGGGTAGGCGGCGACCAGTTCGGCGAGCCGGTCCACCACCTCGGCGGCCGGTGCGGCGAACGGCGCGCCGGGCACGTCCCAGCCCCACGTGCCGATCCCGCCGCGCACGCCGACCTCGGTCATCGCGGCGGCCACCCGGTGCGGATGGGCCACGGTGCCGGCCTCGATGATGGTGGTGACGCCGTTGCGTACGCTCTCCACGCCGGCGAGCAGCGCGGAGAGTTCGTCGTCGTCCGGTCGGTGCGCCGCGTGCAGCGGCACCGCCCAGGTGTCGACCGAGGCGCCCGGCGGCAGGTCGTCCGGGATCCGGGCGCGGGCCAGTGGATCGCCGGTCTGGTGCAGGTGCGCGTTGACCATGCCCGGGGTGACCACGCAGTCGCTCGCGTCCCACTCCGGCGTGCCCGGCCAGCGTTCGCGCAGCTCGCCGGTGGCGCCGACGGCCACGATGCGCTCGCCCGCCACCGCGACCGTGCCGCCCAGCAGCACCTCGCGGCGCGCGTTCATGGTGACCACGTCACCGCCCACGACCAACAGGTCGGGCCGCGTCGGCCCGGTGCCGCTCACGTTGCTCTCACCTGCGAACTCGCCATGTCTGGGGACACTAGGCCCGGCGCCGTCCGCCGGCATCGTGGCCGGGAGCACAATCAAGTGGGCCCAGTACATGCCGGGGACACAATGCGAGCACAGGGCGACGAGGGCAAACCTGAACCGGTGCCGTGTCGGGCGAGGCTTCCAGGTTGCGGCGTCCGGCACGGCGTACGGCTCGAAGGTCCGTCCGCCGCGTCCAGGGAGTTGCCGCATGTCCGACACCACCAGCAGCGAGCCGCGCATCCGCGCCGAGTGGCTGCGTCCGGACCCGTACCCGCAGTTGATCGACGGGCGCGAGTCCTTCGACGGCGAGCCGCGCCCGGTGTTCGACCCCTCGACCGGCGGGCGGCCCGCCTCCTGGCTGGCGGCGAGCGACGCCGAGGTCGAGGCCGCGATCTCCGCCGCGCGCACCAGCTTCGACAGCAGGGTGTGGCGGCGCATGCCCGGCCCGCGCAAGGCCGAGGTGCTGGAAGCCGCCGCCGCGGCGATTCGGGCGGACGCCGGCCGGCTGGCCGCGCTGGAGGCGCTGGACACCGGGAAGGCGATCTCCGGGGCCCTGACGAACGACGTGTACGAGGCGGCCAACGCCTTCTCCTACACCGCCGCGATCTGCCGCACCACGCACGGCGACGTGCGCCGCTCGTCCTTCCCGCCGGAGCTGCTGCCCGGGGGCGGTCCGGACCTGCTGACCCTGCGGCTGGGCGAACCGGCCGGTGTGGTGGCCGAGTTGTTGCCGTGGAACGGGCCGCTGATGACGGGCAGCCAGCGGATCGCCTCGGCGCTCGCGGCCGGCTGCTCGATCGTGGCCAAGCCGCCGGTGGACGCGGTGCTGACGCTGGTCGAGCTGGGCCGGATCCTGACCGCCGCCGGGTTGCCGGCGGGCGTGTTGAACATCGTGCTGGGCCCCGGCTCCACGGTCGGCGAGCGACTGATCACCGACCGGCGCATCGATCTGATCAGCCTGACCGGCGGCACCGAGACCGGCCGACGCGTGCTGGCCGCCGCCGCGCGCAACCTGACCCCCGTACATCTGGAACTGGGCGGCAAATCCCCGGTCGTGGTGTTCGCGGACGCCGACCTGGACCAGGCGGTGGGCTGGGCGATGATGGCCGCGTTCGTGAACATGGGCGAGGTGTGCGTCGCGGGCAGTCGACTGCTGGTCGAGGAGTCGGTGTACGACCAGGTGGTGGAGGCGGTCGCGGCGGCGGCGGCCGGCCTGCCGGTGGGCGACGCGCTGCACCCGGACACCTTCATCGGACCCTTGATCAACGAACGGCACGCGGACCGGGTCCGCGGCTTCGTGCGCCGGGCACTGGACGCGGGCGACGCCACCGAGGTGGGCAAGCCGGGCCTTCCGGACGGCCTACTGCCGACCTATGTCGCGCCGACCGTGCTGGGCCGGGTGCGTCGCGGTTGTGAGGTGGAACAGCAGGAGGTGTTCGGGCCGGTGCTGGCCGCGATGCCCTTCCGGGACGAGGCCGAGGCGCTGGCGTTGGCGAACGGGACCCAGTACGGGCTCAACGGCACCGTGTTCACCCGCGACATCGAGCGGGCGTTCCGCTTCTCGGACGGGCTGGACTGTGGCGAGGTCAACGTGAACTGCCATTTCGCGCCGGACATGAACGGTGGGCGCGGCGAGCCGCGTCGGGCCAGTGGGTTCGCCCGGACCGGCGTGGACGCGTACACCCGGACCAAGGCCGTGAACGTCCAGGTGCACAGCGGGTGAAGCGTGGGGTTGTGCTGCGGGACCAATGACCACACCTGACCGAGCTTCATACCTTCTGATTGTCAGACCAACAGCCTGACCCACACCCTGAGGAGGCCCGATCGTGGCCGTTACCGGGATGAACCACGCGGTGCTGTACGTGCGCGACGCACACCGGACCGCCCGGTTCTACAACGAGGTGCTGGACTTCATCACCGTCATCGACGGCCCGCCCGGCAGCTACGTCTTCATGCGGGCGCCGGCCTCCGCGAACCACCACGACATCGCGTTCTTCACGATCGGTGCCGAGGCGGGCGACTCGCAGGCCGGCCGGCGCACCGTGGGCATGTACCACGTCGCGTGGGAGGTGCCCACCCTCGACGCCCTGGCCGAGGCCCGCGAACGCCTGGTGGCGGCGGGCGCGTTGATCGGCGCGAGCGACCACGGCGCGAACAAGAGCCTGTACGCCAAGGACCCCGACGGCCTCGAATTCGAGGTGATGTGGCTGGTCCCGCCCGCCCATTGGGGCGACGAGGAACACGAGGCGATCATCCGGCCGCTGGACCTGGACGCGGAACGCGAGCGGTTCGCGTCCCTGGCGGACGCGTAGTGCCCTTGCGGGCACCGGGGGACCGGATCCGGTTCGCCAAGGTCGCGCGACGCACGATCTCCGAAGAGGTCCGCGACGCGCTCCTGACGAGCGTGCGTGAGGGCGAACTGCGCCCGGGCGCCCAACTTCCCCCGGAACGCACCCTGTGCGAACAGTTCGGGGTGGCCCGCACCTCGGTGCGCGAGGCGATCCAGGGACTGGTCTCGCTCGGCTGCCTGGTCAAGCGCGGCAACCGGTTCTACGTCGCCGAGCGACTGCCCGGGGTGTCCTTCGACGCGGACGACGGCCGCAAACTGCGCGTCTCGGAACTGTTCGAGGTGCGCCAGGTCACCGAGGTGGCCATCGCCCGCCTGGCCGCCCTGCGGGCCGCACCCGACGAGCGGGCCGAGATCAGCGAACTCGCGGCCGGCTTCGACCCACAGATGACCCTGGAGGCGTTTCGCCGCCAGGACCGCCGCTTCCACGCGGCACTGGCCCGCGCGTGTGGCAACACCACACTGCGCGAGTTGTACGCGAAGGTGCTCGACGCGGTATTCGCGTCCGGCGACTTCGCCTCGCTGCTCGACGCCGAGGGCAACGCCGAGGCGGTCCGCCAGGTGATCGCCGAATCCTGCCGCTCGCATCGCGGCATCGCCGAGGCGGTCGCGGCGGGCATCCCCGACGCCGCCGCGCACGCCGCCGCCGACCATCTCGGCGAAGTGGAGCGGCAGATGACCGCCCGGATGTTCTAGGGCGTGTCCCCGGCCACACCCCGGCGTGGTCGGCCCGGGGCCGACCCGCCCGCACTGCGCGCATCAACCGGAGAGGACGGCCGTGACATGAGCGACATACAACGCGTATGGACCTTCGACGACAGCGAGTTCGTCGAGGTCAAGCCGGGATTTCGGCGCCGCGTCTACACCGGCGACGAGATGATGTTGACCCTGTGGCGGATCCGCGAGGGTTGCGGCCCCACTCCCTACGACGACCATCCCGAGCACGAGCAGTACGGCATGGTGCTCAAGGGCAAGCTGGACTTTCGCATCGACTCGGACGAACGCCGGGTGCTCGGCCCGGGTGACGTCTACTGGGCGCCCAAGGGCTGCGACCACGGGGACAGCCTGTTCATCGGCGACCCCGAGCACGGCGAGACCTGGATCCTGGACATCTTCACCCCGCCGCGCGACGAATACCGCAACGGCTGACCCACGCACCACCCGCGACCCGCCTCACCCGGGGGTCGCACCCGGGCAACTCCGCACCACTGTCGGACGGTCGCGCGCGCCGCAGGCGTCGCGCACCGACCCCCACCCGCTTCCGGGCCGGACATTCCCGCGCCACCGGAACGGGTCCCACCGCCGGACCGACTCCCACCCCGGCCGCGACACTTCACCCCCGAACCCGGCACGCCCACCGTGCCCGTCCGGGGTGCCGCGCACCCGTCGGTCCGTGTCGAACCAACGCGCCCTGATTCGTCTGGAGACCTTCCGATGAAGAACATGGTTCGAGTCATCGCGGCCTCGGTCATCATACCGGGACTGCTGGTCACCGCCTGTGGCGGTGGCTCCTCCTCCTCGTCGAGCCCCGCCGCGGCGCCCGCCTCGGCCGGTGCGCCCGGCGCCGGCACCCTCCCCGCCAACGAGCCCGACGTCAACAAGGACAACAAGGTCGTCATCGGGGTGATGAGCCCCGGCGACACCAAGGACAAGGGCTACTACCAAAGCTTCGTCGACGAGGCGAACGGCTATGCCGACGCCAACGGCTGGAAGCTCGTCGTGGTCGACAAGATCAACCCGGCCAACGCCGTCCAGCAGGCCCGCAACCTGTGTCGGCAGAAGGTCGACATGATCGCGATCGGCGCCAGCGAGCTCAAGGACGCGCTCAGCGCGGCCAAGGAACCGCAGTGCAAGGGTATCGCCTGGTACATCAGCGGCGGCCAGGGCGTGACCCAGACCCCCGAGTTCACCCAGTCCCTCGACTACATCAACGAGTCGCTGTACGTGGCCGGTTACGCGGCCGGCCTGATCCTCAAGGAGAACGGCGGCAAGAAGGCCGGCTACATCACCGGCCCCGACCTCCAGTTCGCCCGGGACGTGGCCAAGGCGTTCGAGGCCGGCATCAAGAAGGTCGTCCCGGACGCCGAGATGGTGCAGACCTACACCGGTGACTTCAACGACTCCGGCAAGGCCAAGGAGGCCGCCCAGGCGCAGATCAGCCAGGGCGTCAAGGTGATCTACCCCTACCTCGGCGGCGCCACCGACGTGGTCACCCAACTCGCCAACGAGAAGGGCGTCCCGGCGCTCACCCCCGGCACCGACCGCTGCTCGACGCCCGGCGCGCAGTACGCGGTGTCGGTGATCTTCAGCCCCGGCGCCTACTTCGCCGGCGCCCTGGAGGACTTCAAGAAGGGCACCCTGCGGATGGGCGTGGCCCGCGAATGGCACCTGGGCAAGGACCCGGTGCCCACGGTCAAGCTCTGCAAGCCCACCGGCGACCAGGAGCAGCAACTCAAGGCACTGATCCAGGACATCGGCAGCGGGAAGGTGAAGGTCGATGAGGCCGTCGCCGCAGGCAAGTGACACCGCCGTGACCCCACCCGCCGCGCGACCTCGAACGGGCGACGAACACCCGCCCGCACCCTCGGTACTCCCCGTCCCCGTCGTGCAACTGCTCGGCATCGGCAAGCGGTTCGGCGCGGTCCGGGCCTGCGAGGACGTCTCGCTGCGGGTACAGGCCGGCGAGATCCACGGCCTGCTCGGCGAGAACGGCGCGGGCAAGAGCACCCTGATGAAGATCCTGCTCGGCCTGGTCGTGCCGGACACCGGGCGGATCCTGCTGCACGGCGAACCGGCCGTGATCACCGATCCGTCGGCCGCCGCCGCACACGGAATCTCGATGGTGCACCAGCACTTCAGCCTGGTGGACCGGCTCAGCGTGTGGGAGAACGTGGTGCTCGGCGACCGGGGCCGGGTGGACCGGGACCGGGCCCGGACCCTGGTCCGCGAGGTCGGCGCGCGCTACGGCCTGGAGGTGGACCCCGACGCGTGCGTCGAGGACCTGTCCACCGGCCAGCGCCAACGCGTGGAGATCGTCAAGTGCCTGCGTCGGGACCCCGGCGTGCTCATCCTCGACGAGCCCACCTCGGTGCTCACCCTGGAGGAGTCGCGCGAACTGTTCACCGTGCTGCGCCGGGTGGTCGCCGACGAGGGCAGGGCGGTGATCCTGATCAGCCACAAGCTGGACGAGATCGTGCACGCCACCGACCGGGTCACCATCATGCGCCAGGGGCGCGTGGTGGCCCGCCGGGCCACCGCCGACACCGATGTGCGCTCGCTGGCCCGGGAGATGGTCGGCCGCGAACTGTCCAAGTGGACCGCCGCGTCCGCGGTCGGCGCACTGGACGCGCTGATCGAACCCGGCACCGGCGAGCCGACCGGCGGCACCGCGCTGCTGGACGTACGCGAACCGGCCGCCGCACCCGCACCGGACCCCAGGCCGCCGGCCGGCGAGGTCCGGCTGCGGATCAGCGACGCGCACGCGAGCACCCTCGACCGGCGCCCGCTGCTGCGCGGCCTGACCCTGGAGGTGCGCGCCGGCGAGATCCTGGGCCTGGCCGGCGTCGAGGGCAACGGTCAGGCGGCGCTGGGCGATCTGCTCTCCAGCCTGCTCCCGCTCGGCACCGGCCGGGTCGAGGTGTGCGGCGTGCCGGTGGCCACCGGACGACCCGGCGCGATGCACGCCGCCGGGGTCGGCATCGTGCCCGAGGACCGACACGTGTCCGGGTGCGTCCTGGACATGAGCGTCGCGGAGAACCTGCTCCTCGCGGACCTGTCCTCGGTGACCAGCCGAGGACTGCTCAGCCGGCGCCGGATGGCGGCCCGGGCACGGCAGTTGATCGAGGAATTCGAGATCGCCACACCCTCGCCGGACACCCCGATGCGGCAACTGTCCGGCGGCAACCAGCAAAAGGTGGTGTTGGCCCGCGAACTGGCGGCCCAACCGCAGGTATTGGTCGCCGCGCAGCCCACCCGGGGGCTGGACATCGGTGCGATCGAGTACATGACCGAGCGATTGCACGCCGCGGCCCGATCCGGCATCGCGGTGCTGCTCCTGTCCACCGAACTGGGCGAGATCCTCACCCTCTCGCACCGTGTCGCGGTGATCCACCGCGGCGCCGTCGTCGGCGAGATGGACCGCGCCGACGTCGACACCGAACGACTGGGCCTGCTGATGGGAGGTCAGGCGGCATGACCCCGACCCTGATATCCGAACCCGCCCCGGCCCTCGCCGTGCCGCCGGCCGACCCGCGCCGCCGACCCCGGGTCGCCGACCTGGGCACCCCGTTGCTGTACGCGGCCTCGTTGTCCACCGCACTGGTCCTGGCCGGTCTGCTGATCGCGCTGGTCGGCCTGTCCCCCTGGGACGCGGCCCGCGCGATGTACGACGGCAGCCTGGCCGACGGCGCGGCCATCGGGCAGAGCATCGACCAGGCCGCACCGCTGCTCCTGGTCGCGATCGGTTCGGTGATCGCCGCCCGCGCCGGCATCTTCAACATCGGCCAGGAGGGCCAAGTCCTGGTCGGCGCGAGCGTGGGCGCCGCGATCGCCCTGTTCACCCCGGGCCCCGGCCCGCTGGTGCTGATCCTGGCCCTGCTCGGCGCCGCCGTCGGCGGCGCCCTGTGGGCGGCGATCGCGGCCGTGCTCTTCTACTGGCGCGGTGTCGCGGTGGTGATCAGCACCCTGCTGCTGATCTTCGTCGCCAACCAGGCCGTCTCGTACGCGGTCAACTCGCCGTCGCTGCTGCGCGAGAAGGCGGTGGCCGGCCAGGTCACCACGTCGCAGACGGACATGCTGGCCGAGTCGGTCTGGCTGCCCCGGATCGGCGAATACCCCGACTTCAACATCGGCGCGGGCATCTTCATCGCGCTCGCGCTCGCCGCGGGCACCTCGGTGGTACTGGTCCGCAGCCGACTCGGCTTCCGGATACGGATGCTCGGCCTCAACCCCAAGGCCGCACACCGGGCGGGCGTCGGCGCGGTGCTGATCGGCGGCGGCGCGCTGCTCGCCTCCGGCGCGTTCGCCGGCCTCGCGGGCGGCGTGATGCTCACCGGCAGCGGCCACCGCATGCAGGACGGCTTCGCCGACAACGTCGGCTTCGACGGCCTGTTGGTGGCACTGGTGGCCCGGGACAAGCCGATGCTGGCCGTGCCCGTCGCGCTGTTCTTCGGGGCGCTGCGCGCGGGCGGCGGATTCCTGTCCGCGACCGGCGTGCCGCGCTACATCGTCGCCGTGGTCACCGCGCTCCTGGTGCTGGCCACGGTCTTTCCCGCCGCCTACGCCGAGGTGCGCCGCCGGCGCACCGCAGGCGCCTGAGACCAGGAGGTTGACATGATCGACGACCTTGCCATGGTCCTGGCCAGTTCGGTCCGACTCACCGTGCCGCTGGCCTTCGCGGCCTGCGGCGAGTACATCGCCGAACGGGCCGGCACGATCAACATCTCGGTCGAGGCGATGATGCTCGGCGGCGCGTTCAACGCCGTGTGGGGCGCCTCGTTGACCGGATCGGCGTCCTTCGGCCTGGTCTTCGGCATGCTCGCCGGGCTGGTCATCGGGTTCGTGCACGCCGAGTTCAGCCACCGTCTGTCGGTCAACACCTACGTGGTCGGGTTGGCCCTGAACGCGCTCGTGCTCGGCCTGACCAGCTTCCTGCTCGACTCGGTCGACCTGACCGGGCACCAGGTCGACGCGCTGAACATCCCCGTACTGTCCGATCTGCCGCTGCTGGGCCCGGTGTTGTTCGCCCACCGCTGGCCGGCCTATCTGCTGGTCGGGCTGATCCCGCTGGTGTGGTGGCTGGTCCAGCGCAGCCGGTTCGGCCTGGAACTGCGCGCCGCCGGGGAGAATCCCCAGTCGGCCGACGTGACCGGCATCGACGTACGTCGCCGGCGTCGGCAGAGCGTGCTCTTGTGCGGTGTGCTGGCCGGACTCGGCGGCGCCTACCTGGCGGTCGGCGAAGTCGGCGCGTTCAACCAGAACATGACCGCCGGTCGAGGCTTCGTGGTGATCGCCGCGGTGATCTTCGGCGGCTGGACCCTGCGCGGCACGATGGCCGGTTGTCTGGTGTTCGGCGCGGCCGACGCGATGCGGCTCGCGCTGCCCGCGCTGGGCGTGCACCTGAACTCCCAACTGCTGATCGCCGCCCCCTACCTGCTGGCGCTGCTCGCGATGATGTTCCTGGCCAAGACACACCGCCAACCGGCGGCCCTGGGCGCGCCGTTCGTCCGGGGGATCGTATGAGGGCCGTCCTGCACCGGGGCCACGGCGGGCCCGAGATCCTGGAACCGGTGTCCCTGCCCGATCCCGAACCGGGCCCCGGCGAGGTGCTGATCGCGGTGCGCGCCGCGGCGGTGAACCGACTCGACCTGCTCCAGCGGCGCGGCCCCGGCCTGCTGCCCCACTTCAGCCTCCCGCACGTGCCCGGCATGGACGTCGCGGGCGACGTCGTCGCGCTGGGTGCGGGAGTGCACCAACGTCGGGTCGGCGACCGGGTGTTGGTCAACCCGGCACTGCACTGCGGGCATTGCGCCGGGTGCCGGTCGGGGGACGACGCGTGGTGCGCGGGGTTGCGCGTGGTCGGCGGCAACCGGCCGGGCGGCTACGCCGAGTTGACGGTGGTACCGGCCGACCGCACGCATGCGATCCCGGCGACCCTGGACCATGTGGCTGCCGCGAGCCTGCCCACCGCGTACGGCATGGCCTGGCAGGGCCTGGTGGTGCGCGGCGGGTTGCGGGCCGGCGAGACGTTGATGGTGCACGGCGCGGGCAGCGGGATTACCATCGCGGCGGTGCAACTGGCCCGGGCACTGGGCGCACGGGTGCTGGTCACCTCCGGTTCGCGGGCCAAACTCGACCGGATGGCCGAGCTGGGTGCCGACGTGCTGATCGACACCGCCACCTCGGACCTGGTGACCCGGGCCCGGGCGGTGACCGGCGGGGCCGGCGTCGACCTGGTGTTCGATCATGTCGGTCCGGCGTTGTTCCAGGCGTCGCTGCACGCGTTGCGGCCGCGCGGCCGGTTGGTCTTCTGCGGTGACACCACCGGCACTTCGGCGACCTTCGACCTGCCGCACGCCTTCCACACCGGGGTCACCCTGCTGGGCGCGGGCTCCTGCGGGGCGGCGGACTTCGCCACGATGGTCGACTTCTGCCTCGATCGCGCGCTGATCCCGGTCCCGGACACGAGCTACCCGCTCGCGGACGCCGCGCACGCACACCGCCGGGTGGCGAGCGGCGCCGCGTTCGGCAAGGTCACGCTGTTGCCCGAAAGTTCGGCATGAACCCCGCCGAGGCTCTGCTCGTGCTCGTGGCGGGCCTCGGCGCGGGCACGGTCAACACGGTGGTGGGCTCCGGCTCATTGCTGACCTTTCCGGTGTTGCTCGCGCTGGGTTATCCGCCGGTGGTGGCCAACGTCTCCAACACGATCGGGCTCACCCCCGGCTCGATCAGCGGTGCACTCGGCTATCGACGCGAACTGGCCGCGCAGTCCGCCCGGTTGCTTCCGCTGTCGGTCGCCGCCGTGCTCGGCGGGGTGAGCGGCGGGCTGCTCCTGCTGGGCCTGCCGCCGGGTGCGTTCCGCGCCGTGGTCCCGGCACTGGTACTGCTCGCCGCACTCCTGATGGCGGCGCAACCGTGGTTGTCCCGACGACTGCGCGCACGGCGCGAACGACGCGCGACGCCCGAGGGCGGCACCGGTGTCGGCGCGGCGCTGCTCTCGGCGGTGTTCACGGTCAGCGTGTACGGCGGCTACTTCGGCGCCGCACAGGGCGTACTCCTGCTCGCCCTCCTCGCCACGCTCCTGGACGAGGACCTGAACCGGCTCAACGGCCTCAAGAACCTCCTCCAGGCCCTGGTCAACCTGGTGGCCGCGGTGCTGTTCACCATCACCGCCGAAGTCGCCTGGTACCCGGTGCTGTTGCTCGCCCTCGGCTCGGTGGCCGGCGGCCGCCTCGGCGCCCTCCTCGGCCGCAACATCCCGGCCCCGGCCCTCCGCACCCTGGTGGTCGCGATCGGCACCACAGTCGGCCTGGCCCTCCTCCTCACCTGACCCCACCCACCCGCCTCCCCACCGGCCCGTCGAGCCACCCGCCCAGCCCGAGTCACCCGTCCCGCCCGCCCGTTTCCCCACCGGCCCGTCGGCCACCCGCCCAGCCCGAGCCGCCCGCCCCGCCCGCCCGTTTCCCCACCGGTCCGTCGAAACATCCGCTCAGGCCCGAGCGACCCGCCCCGCCCGCCTCCCCACCCGCCCTGCCCGCGCCGCCCGAGCCGCCCGACCTGCCCGCCCCGCCCGACCGATCCGTATCCGTATCCGTATCCGTGAAAGAAGGACCCCCATGTTGCGTTGGCTCACCGCAGGTGAATCGCATGGTCCCGCGCTCACCGCCGTCCTGGAGGGGCTGCCCGCCGGCGTGGAGGTGTCCTCCGCCGACCTGGCGCGCGCGTTGGCTCGGCGCCGGCTCGGCAACGGTCGGGGGGCGCGGATGCGCTTCGAGCGCGACGAGGTCGAGTTCAACGGCGGGGTGCGACACGGGCTGACCCAGGGTGGCCCGGTCGCGCTGCGAGTGGCCAACACCGAATGGGCCAAATGGGCCGAGGTGATGGCCCCCGATCCCACCGACGCCGACGGCCGGCGCTACGACGAACCGGGCCGGCTCCCCGACCGCGGCCGCGGCGCCGCGCTGACCCGACCCAGGCCCGGCCACGCGGACCTGGCCGGCATGCAGAAGTACGGCTTCGACGACATCCGCCCCGTGCTGGAGCGCGCCAGCGCCCGCGAGACGGCGGCCCGGGTGGCCATCGGCGAGGTCGCCCGCGCGTTCCTGGCCCAGACGCTGGGCGTGGAGATCCTCAGCCACGTGGTCCGGATCGGCGCGGTCGCGCTGCCCGAGGCCCTGGTCCCCGAACCCGGCAGCGGGGACGCGATCGACGCCGACCCGGTGCGCTGCGTCGACCCGGACACCGCCGCCGCGATGAACGCCGAGATCGAGGCCGCGCACAAGGACGCCGACACACTCGGCGGCGTGGTCGAGGTGGTGGTCTACGGACTGCCGCCGGGCCTGGGCAGCCACGTGCACTGGGACCGACGTCTGGACGCCCGCCTGGCCGCCGCGCTGATGGGCATCCAGGCGATCAAGGGGGTCGAGGTCGGCGACGGCTTCACCACCGCGACCCGACGCGGCTCGGTCGCCCACGACGAGATCACCCCGGTCGCCCCCGGCCGGCCCGGTCCCGCCCGGGTGCGCCGCGAGACCGGTCGCGCGGGCGGCATCGAGGGCGGCATGACCTCCGGCGAACTCCTGCGGGTGCGCGCCGCGATGAAGCCGATCTCCACCCTGTCCCGGGCACTGGCCACCTTCGACGTGCGCACCGGCGATCCGGCCAAGGCGATCGCGCAACGCAGCGACGTGTGCTCGGTGCCCGCGACCGGCGTGGTCGCCGAGGCGATGGTGGCGCTGGTCCTCGCCGACGCGGTACTGGAGAAGTTCGGCGGGGACAGCGTGGCCGAGACTCGCCGCAACGCCGAGGCGTACCTCGAGGCCCTGCCGGTGACCGTCGCCGACGCGTGAGCGCGGGTGCCGAGCCGAAGCGGACCGATGGGCTCCGGGGCGATCGCCCCGGAGCCCATCGGCGGGTCAGCCCCCGGCCGGCGCGCCCGCCAACAGCCGCTCGCGCAGGCCCTGGTCCAGCGCCGCGTCCACAGCCGTCCAGGCCATCGCCAGCCCACCGTCCAGCAGCGCCCGATCCGCCGCCGGCCGCACCGCGTAGGCGGCGAACTCGGCCTGATGCAGCCCGGCACTGCCCGAGTCGATCGACACCAGCGGCTGGATGGACGGAATCGCCAGCGACACGTTCGCCATGTCGGTCGAGCCCGCCTGCCGATCGTCGGCCGCGGTCACCGGCGGGAACTCCCGCCCGACAGTCAGCGCATTGCGCTCGTACGCGGCCAGCAGGTCGCCGTCGTGCCGGAACTCCGAGTACGCGGGCGAGGTCGAGGAGATGGTCAACCGCGACCGGGTGGCCACCGCGCCCGCCTGGAAACACTCGCGCACCCGCGCCTCCAGGTCGGTCAGCCCGGCAAGCGTCGCGGCCCGTACGTAATAGGCGGCCTCGGTGTGCTCGGGGATCACGTTCGGCACCTGCCCGCCGGTCGTGGTGATCCCGTGCACCCGCTGATCCGGCGTCATGTGCTGGCGCAGCAGCCCGATCGCCACCTGGGCCACGGTCAGCGCGTCGGCGGCGTTGACGCCGTCCTCGGGACACGCGGAGGCGTGCGCGGCCCGCCCGTCGTACTCGACGTGCAGTTGCGCGCGGGCCAGGCACGTCGGGTCCAGCCGCTCGCGCGGCGAGGGATGCACCATCATCGCCGCGTGCACCCCGGCGAACGCGCCGCGCTCCAGCATCAACACCTTGCCGCCGCCGTTCTCCTCGGCGGGCGTGCCCAGCACGCGTACGGTGATGCCGAGGTCGTCGGCCAGCGCGCCGAGCGCGAGCGCGGCGGTGGTCGCGGCGGAGGCGATCACGTTGTGCCCACACGCGTGCCCGATGCCCGGCAGCGCGTCGTACTCCGCGCAGATCCCGAGCACCAGCGGTCCGCTGCCGCGTTCGGCGACGAAGGCGGTCGGCAGCTCACAGACCCCGGGGGTGACGGTGAAGCCGTGTTCGGTCAACTGTTCGCCCAGCCAACCGCAGGCCCTTTCCTCGGCGAAGCCGAGCTCGGGGTGGGCGTGCAGGCGGTGACTGAGTGCAACCAGATCCGGGGCGGCGGCGTGCACCGCCGCCTGGGCAGCGGCCTTTGCACCGGCCGCGAGGTCGAAGGCTCGCATGGGCGCATCCTGCCCCACGAAAGACGTAACGGGAAGTGACCGATCGAAGTATCTGTTCCGCGTAACAACGACCGGCTAAGGTGCGGAAATCCATGATCGACAAGGCAGAAGTCACGGCACACCGGACCCCCGTGGCGGACCGGGCAGAGGCGTTCGAGCGGGAGCTGAACGTGCTGGCCCTGTCCGGCGACGGCTGGCTCGCCATCCTGCGCGCCCTGGCCCAACGCACCGGTAGGACCGCCCGACTGGTGGGCGTGCACGGCGGAGTGCTCGCCGCCACCGACGACGGCACCGAGTCGATGACCCCGGTCGCCGTCGCCCACGTGTTCGTCGAGGACAAGGTGGTCGAGGTTACCTGCGACGAGGGCTGGCCGGCCTCGGCACTGGCCGTCCGGGTGGCGCAACGCCGGGTCGGACTGCTGCTGTTGGGCGAACCGGACGGCGCCGCCGACGACGAACCGCTGCTGCGGGCCGCGGTCACGGCGGTGGCGATCGAGGCGATCCGGCGGGACGCGGTGGCCACCGCGACCGCCGAGACGGCCGGCCGGCTGATCGACGAACTGCGCTACGGCGCGCTGCGCAACCTCGCCGACGTGACCCGGACCGCCGCGCGCTTCGGACTGTACCTGGACCGCCCGCACTCCGCCGTGGTGTTCGCCTACGCCGGGCCCAACCAGCGCACCTGGACCACCGCGCTGTCCTGGCTGGAGATGCCGGTGCGCCAAGAGGGCGAATTGGGCCTCGCGGTGCTCTCCGGCAACGTCGAGCGGGAGATCAGCCGGATCCGGATCCGCCTTCAGGGCATGGTCGGCGACGTTCCGGTGCTGGCCGCCGCCGGGCCCACGGTCAGCGACCCGCGCGGCACCGCACGCTCGTTCCACGACGCCGAGACGGTGCTCGGCCTGCTGCGCCGGCGACCCGGCGAGGTGCAGTTGATGTTCTCCTCGCTGGGCCTGGCCCAGTTGTTGTTCGGAGTGCCGCCGGCCCGACTCCAGGCGTTCGTGGACCAGCACCTGGGGCCGATCCTGGAACGCGAGGAATGGGTGGCCACCCTCAGCGCGTGGCTGGCCACCAACGGCAGCCGCGCCGCGGTCGCCGAACTGTTGCACCTGCATCGCAACTCGGTCGGCTACCGGATCGGCCAGATCCGCGAACTCCTCGGCGCCAACCCCCTCGACCCCGAGGTCACCCTGCAACTCCAGGCCGCCCTCACCGCCCGCGAACTCCTCCTGGCCCTCAAGGAAGTGCCCTGAGCCCGGCCGAGCGGGCCCGACCACGGCCCGGGCGGGGCAGCGCCTCGTAGCGGACGCCCAGGGTGTGGGTCTGCGGCCATTCGGATGAGTCGTGGGCGCGTCTTCGTCCGAACCGGCCGCGCCTCGGCGGTGGGTCGGCGACTGTGGGTCACAGTCGTTCCAGCCCCGGCGCGGACCGCCGGGACGTCGGTGCGCGGGTCGTTGCGGTCGAGTTCCGCCGGCCCGGCCCCGGATGGTCCACCGGTTGAGAGGCGATCAGCATGACCGATACCGACGTCACCCGTGCCCCGCAGGCGGCCACCCGGCTGCGCGAACTCGCGTTCAGCGCGATGTCCGCCGCCGCGGTGCGCGCCGCCCTGCGCCTGGGGCTTCCGGACGCGCTGGGCGAGGGCCCGGCGACCGTGGACGAGTTGGCGAGGGCGGTGTCCGCCCACCCCGGCGCGCTGCAACGACTGCTGCGCGCGTTGGCCTGCCAGGGCATCTTCGCCGAGGAGCCGGACGGCCGGTACACGCACACCGAGGAGTCCCGACTGCTGCGGGCCGACGCGCCGCGCAGCATGCGCGACGTCGCGCTGTGGACGACCGAGCCGTGGACGTGGGAGGTGTGGCCGCGCCTGGACGAGGCGGTGCGGACCGGCAAGAGTGTCTTCCCGGGCCTGCACGGCAAGCAGTTCTTCGACTACCTGCACGAGGACGCGCCGGAATCGGCCGCCGCCTTCGACCGGGCGATGACCCAGTCCAGCCGGCAGTCCGCGCAGGACGTCACCGCGGTGCTCGACCTGACCGGCATCGACAGCGTCGCCGACATCGGCGGCGGCCAGGGACTGGTGCTGGCCACCCTGCTGGAGCGCAACCCGACCCTGCGCGGCACCCTGCTCGACCTGCCCGGCGTGGTCGCCGCGGCCGACCCCAGACTGCGCGACGGCGGCGAACTCGCGCCCAGGGCGACCCTGGTGGGCGGCGACTGCCGGGTGGACATCCCGGTCCGAGCCGACCTGTACATCGTCAAGAACATCCTGGAATGGGACGACGACAGCACCCTGCGCACCCTGCGCAACATCGTGGCGACGGCCGCGCCGGGCGCCCGGGTCGTGATCATCGAGAACCTGGTCGACGAGACCGCCTCGATGCGATTCACCGCCGCGATGGACCTGCTGTTGCTGCTCAACGTCGGCGGCCGCAAGCACACCACGGACAGCCTGCTGACCCTGATCGAACAGGCGGGCCTGCGCGGCCGGGACGTGCGCGCGGTGAACCCGTCGCTGCACATGTTCGAGTGCACGGTTCCGGCCTAGCACCCCCACTCGGGAGCCCCGCCGGCATCGGCAAAGCTACTTAAAGTGACATTCCATGACCCTGTGCCAAACATCGGGCTGCTCCCGGCGAGTGAAGCACGCCGCGATTTCCATCCGACAGGCCCAGGGGCGGACCTCGAATGCAGTCATGCCGGTCGCGGGTCGGCACGGGCCGTTCGATGGTGATTAAGGCGCCTCGCCGATCCCCGTGTGCCGACGTCCGTCGGCAGTTCGCGAAGCGTCCGGAAGGAATATCACGATGCGTCGTGCACGCGCTCTTGTCGCCGGTACCGCCCTCGGCTTCGCCGCCCTGACCCTGGCGGTTCCGTCCGCCTACGCCGACGCTCCGGCGCCGGTGAAGCCGGATTCCGGGCCGGCGGCTCCGGAAAACGGTGCGTCGGAGAAGTCCTGGTCCGGCGAGTCGAAGTGGACGCCCGAGAAGGATTCCGAGCACAGCGAGAGCTCGGACAAGGGTGGCGAAAGCAAGGGCAAGGAAGGCAAGAGCACCGAGAGCAAGGGTGACGAAGGCTCCTCGCACGAGAAGTCCTGGAAGGACCACAAGAGCCCGCACGGCGGCGTGCACACCGGCATCGGTGGCGCCTTCCTCGACGACGGCGCGGCGCTCGGCACCGGCGCGGCCCTGATCGCCGGCGGCATCGGCCTGGGCGTATACGCCCTGCGTCGTCGCCCCGGTGCGGCGGCCACGGCCTGATCCGTCCTCGCCCGGGCAACACGAGCCGTGGCCACCGCCCTTCACCGGGGCGGTGGCCACGGCGACGTCGTTGTCGGCGCGGCATCGCGAGCCGCGGCCCAGGAGCGTCCGCAGCCCAGGAGAAAGGCACCGCCTTGCAAGACCCGGCACCGCCCACGGACAAGTCCGAGCCCCCCGCGCCGCGCCGCGTCAGCGCGGGCAAGCTGATGCTGATCGCGGCCACGGCCGTCCTGCTGGGCGTCCTGATGATCAAGCACGACCTGACCACCGACTCCGGGCCACCACCCCAACCGATGCCCGCCGCCGCCCAACCGAGCGCCCCGCCGACCGCCGCGTCCTCGGCGAGCCCGAGCGCGAACTCCGCCGGGTCGCCGGCGATGCGGCGCTCGCCACCGGTGCGGATCAAGATTCCCACCATCAAGGTGGACGCGCCGTTCATCGGGTTGAACCTGAACGGCTCCGGCGTGCTGGAGGTGCCGCCGGCGGCGGATCGCAATCTGGCCGGCTGGTACGCGGACGGGGTCACCCCGGGCGCTCGCGGCAACGCGATCGTGCTCGGCCACGTGGACACGATGATGGGCCCGGCGGTGTTCTGGGGGCTCGGCAGCCTCAAGCCCGGCGACACGGTGGAGATCGCCCGGGCGGACGGCAGCGTGGCCCGGTTCGCGGTGGACTCCGTCGAGGCGTTCCCCAAGGACGCGTTCCCCGACGAGCGGGTCTACGGCAAGACGACGGACGCCCAGCTTCGCCTGATCACCTGCGGTGGCGTCTACGACAAGAAGGCCAAGGACTACAAGGACAACGTGGTGGTGTTCGCACACCTGTTGCCGCCGACGTAGACCGCACACGCACACCGAACGGCCGGCCCCGGAATCCGCTCCGGGGCCGGCCGTTCGTTCCGGTGCTCAGCGGTCGACTTCGACACCCACCCCGGCGTCCACTTCGGCGTCGATCGCGGCGTCCACCTCGGCGTCCGACTCGGCCCGGCACGCCACCGTACGCAGCACGATCAGCATCGCCTGCTCCGGATCCAGCTCGACGGCCGGCACCCGCCACGCGACGAACCCGTCCGGACGGATCAGCACCGCCCCCTCGTCGGTGACCCCGTGCAACTCCGCCCAGTCCACGTCCGACGCGGTGACCAGGTCCACCGAGGCCGACTCCGCCCCGGTGCCCACCCGGTGGATCGTCAGGGGCACCTCGAGCAGCCGGCTCGCCGCCCGCGCCGCCCGCTGCCACGCCTCGCCCGCCGCACCGGCACCGACCAGCAACACCGGTGAGGTCTCGTACAGATCCAGGGTGGACAGCCGAACGCCGTCCCGGTGCAACCACAGGTGCGGGGCCCGGGTGCCGGGTTCGCCGGCGGGCGGGCGGAACCGCTCGGGCAACACCGGCACTTCCGGGTCGACGCCGAGCACCGCCGCGGACGCGTAGCGGTAGCCGAGCACCACTCCCAGCACGCCGGGTTGCCGGCCGCCGGCCACCGGGGGAGCGGCGTACCCCGGGTGGCTGTGCTCGGCGGATCGGGAGGACGCACGCGCGGCGGTGGCGCGGGCCACCGGTCGGCGCTCGGCCTCGTAGGTGTGCAACAGGTCCGTGCCCGCATGCCCGTTCAGCACGGCGGCGAGCTTCCAGGCCAGATTGTGCGCGTCCTGGATGCCGGTGTTGGAGCCGAACGCCCCGGTCGGCGACATCTCGTGCGCGGAGTCGCCCGCCAGGAACACCCGGCCGACGCGGTAGCGTTCGGCGACCCGCTCGGCCGCGTGCCACGGCGCCTTTCCGGTGATCTCCACATCCAGATCCGGGACACCCGCGGCGGCCCGGATGTGCTCGACACAGCGCTCATCGGTGAACGCCTCGATCGGCTCGCCCCGTTCGGGGTGCCATGGCAGGTGGAAGACCCAGTGATCCCGGTTGTCCACCGGCAACAGCGCGCCCTCGCCCTGGGAGTTCGTCAGATAGCAGACGATGAACCGCCGTTCGCCGACGAACTCGGCCAACCGGCGGGAGGTGAAGGTGACACTCACGTTGTGGAAGAGGTCGCCCGGACCGGACACCGCGATGCCCAGTCGCTCGCGCACCGGACTGCGCGGCCCGTCCGCGGCGACCAGGTAGTCCGCCCGTACGGTCTGTTGCCGCCCGTTCGCCCTGGTCCGAACGATCGCGGTGATGCCGTCGTCGTCCTGCTCGAAGGACACGAGTTCGGTGCCGAAACGCAGGTCGCCGCCGAGTTCGCGGGCATAGTCGGCCAGCACCGGCTCCAGATCGTTCTGGCTGCACAGGCACCACGAACTCGGACTGAACCTGGCCAGACCACCACCGGGGTCGATCTCCTTGAACAGCCACTCCTGACGGTCCCCGGCGATCGTGTCCGCCTGCAGGATGCCGTGGTTGTCGGCCAGTACGGCGGACGCGGCACGCACTCGTTCCTCGACCCCCGCGGTCCGGAACACCTCCATCGTGCGCACGTTGTTCCCGCGCCCGCGGGGGTGTCTCGAGGTGTCGGCGTGCCGTTCCACCACCAGGTGCGGCACGCCCAGCCGGCCCAGGAAGACGGACGTGGACAGCCCGACCAGCGAGCCGCCCACGACCAGGACCGGTACCCGGTGTTCGATCTCGGGATTCATCAGTTCTCCTGCATTGGCGAGTACTACGGACCTGTGAGCTCGCGGTGCGGGCCCTGTCCGTCGGTGTGCTCCTGTTCCCGCTGAGTTCCGCTGAGCCGTTCGCCGTGGCGAATGTCACTCATATGCCCTCAAAAGATGCAGAGAGTGATGATTCGCCGCCACGCTCGAAGTCGAGGCCGGGCGGCTTCGGCGTGGCCCGGTCCCCCGGGGTTGCCCGCGCCGGATGGCACCACACAGGCCGATTCCCAAGACCAAAGGA
This sequence comes from Embleya sp. NPDC059213, assembly GCF_042754445.1. NCBI lineage: Bacteria > Bacillati > Actinomycetota > Actinomycetes > Kitasatosporales > Streptomycetaceae > Embleya > Embleya sp. NPDC059213. The sequence continues at coordinate 26,230 of NZ_JBHZAV010000072.1, read as the reverse complement.
ATGACATGGACACCCTCGTCCACTCCTCGGCGAATCCCACCGCCGACACCACGTCCAAGCTCCGGGTACTGCTCATGCTGGAGCTGCACGAGGGGTCGGAGCAGCGCTTCCTCGAAGCCTACGAACGCATCCGGCACCAGGTCGCCGCCGTACCGGGCCACCTGCGCGACCAGTTGTGCCAGTCGATCGAGGACCCGACCCAGTGGCTGATCACCAGCGAGTGGGAGGGCAGTTCGCAATATCTGGCCTGGGTGGACAGCCCCGAGCATCAGGTGATGGTGCAGCCGCTGCACGGTTGTGTGCGCGGCACCCGGTCGTTGCGCTTCGCGGTGGCCCGGGAGACCGACCTGCGCGCGGACGCGGCGGGCTCGGTGATCAGCAAGGGGGGCGCGGGCGGGAAGGCGAAGGCGGGTGCGCCCGGCAAGGCCAAGGCCAAGTCCGGGACGAGCGACAAGGTCAAGGCCGGTGTGGGCGACCGGGCCAAGGCCGGCGTGGGCGAGAAGGCGCGGGCCGGGGCCTCGGCGGCGCCCGGCGTGGTGCGCTGCGCGCTCACCTTCACCGTCAAGCCGGGCAGCGAGGCCGAGGTGGCCAGGATTCTGGCCGGCTACAAGTCCCCGGCGGCCCGGGTGAACGCCACCACGTCGCTGCGCCGGACGTCGGTGTTCATGCTCGGCAACCGGGTGGTGCGAGCGATCGAGGTGGAGGGCGACCTGCGGGCCGCGCTGCGGCACGTGGCCGAACAGCCGCAGGTACGCGCCGCCGAGGAACTGCTGAACCCGCACCTGGAGGAGGCCCGCGACCTCAACGACTCGGAGGCCGCCCGGGCGTTCTTCATGCGCTCCTCGCTGGCCGAGGCGTACCACCTGGAGGCCCCGGCCGGAAAGTCGGCGAAGGCGTCGACCCAGCGCCGCGCGCTGCTGTACCCGGTCCGGCACGGTTGTGGCGAATCCGCCGCCACCGTGCTCCAGCGCCACGACGAGCGGGTGATCGGGTCCGGATCCGGACCGATCGCGAGCAGTTCGGTGTTCCTGCGCGGCGAGATCCTGGTCCGGGTGCTCGACCTGCGCGGCGACCCGGACGACCCGGCGCTGATCCTGGGCATCGACCGCAAGGAGTCCGCGGCCCGGTTGAGCCGGCTCCTGGCGGTGGGCGAGGACGGTGCGCTGGATACCGACGAGGGCCTGCGGCACCTGCTGGCCTCCGCCGAGACCACCCTCGTCACCGACCGTCGCGCCGACCGCGACGCCTGATCCCACGGGCGGCGCCTGCGGGCGCCGCCCGCCACTTGGAGGTGGCACACATGACCACGCAGACCGTACGCATCGTCAACGTCGACGAGGTCGAGCCCAATCGGCGTCGGGGCGGTGAACTGCGCGTCACGCTCGGCCCGGCGACGGTGGGATGCACCAGCGGCTTCATGGGCCTGGCGATCATCGAGCCCGGCGAGATGATCACCGAGCACTACCACCCGTACTCCGAGGAGTTCATCCACGTCGTCACCGGGGAGCTGGAAGTCGACCTGGACGGCGTCACCTACGAACTCCGGCCCGACCAGGGCCTGATGGTGCCCAAGAACATGCGGCACCGATTCCGCAACGTCGGTCGGGCGCAGGCGCGGATGGTCTTCCAAATCGCCCCGTTGGCGCCCCGGCCGGAACTGGGGCACGTCGACACCGAGGGGATCGAGCCCGCCGAGACCGTGGGCGTCGACTCTTGAGGCGCCGGGTGGCGGTCACCGGCGTCGGCGTCGTGGCGCCCGGCGGCGTGGGTGTCACCGCGTTCTGGGACATGCTGATGGCCGGCCGTACGGCGACCCGAGGCATCACCTTCTTCGACCCCACCGGCTTCCGTTCCCGGATCGCCGCCGAATGCGATTTCGACCCGATCGCGTGCGGTGTAGACCGGGCTCGGGCCGAACGCGCGGACCGCTACGTGCAGTTCGCGCTCGCGGCGGCGGCCGAGGCGATCGGCGACTGCGGTCTGGACCGGGACGCGGAGGATCCCTGGCGGATCGGCGTCTCGCTCGGTACCGCCGTGGGTGGCACCACCCGGCTCGAACACGACTACATCGCGGTCAGCGACCGGGGCCGCGACTGGGCGGTGGACCCCAAGCGGGCCGACCCGTTCCTGCACCGGGCGTTCTCCCCGAGCACGCTGGCCTCCGAGGTGGCCGAGGAGTTCGACGCGCGCGGCCCGGTGCAGACGGTGTCCACCGGTTGTACGTCCGGCCTCGACGCGATCGGGTATGCCGCACACGCGATCGAGGAGGGTCGGGCGGACGTCTACCTGGCCGGTGCCTCGGACTCGCCGATCTCGCCGATCACGGTCGCCTGCTTCGACGCGATCAAGGCGACCTCGACCCGCAACGACGACCCGGCGCACGCGTCCCGGCCGTTCGACGCGGACCGGGACGGCTTCGTGTTGGGCGAGGGCGCCGCCGTGCTCGTGCTGGAGGAACTCGAACACGCCCGGCGCCGCGGTGCCCATGTCTACTGCGAGGTCGGCGGCTTCGCCACCCGGGGCAACGCGCACCACATGACCGGCCTGACCCGGGAGGGCCTGGAGATGTCCGAGGCGATCGACCGTGCACTGGCCGACGCACAGGTCGACCCGACCGGGATCGACTACGTCAACGCGCACGGCTCGGGCACCAAGCAGAACGACCGCCACGAGACGGCGGCGGTCAAGCGTTCGCTGGGCGAGCACGCGTACCGGACGCCGATGAGTTCGATCAAGTCCATGGTGGGCCACTCGCTCGGCGCGATCGGTGCGATCGAACTGGCGGCGTGCGCCCTGGCGATGGAACACAAGGCGGTGCCGCCCACGGCGAACTACCAGACCCCGGACCCGGAGTGCGACCTCGACTACGTGCCGGGGACGGCCCGGCCGATGGCACTGAAGACGGTGCTGTCGGTGGGCAGCGGGTTCGGCGGCTTCCAGTCCGCCGTGGTGCTGGACCGCCGGGAAAGGAGACCCCGGTGAAAAACTCCGCACCCAGACGCACGGTGGTGACGGGTGTCGGCGTCGTCGCGCCCAACGGCATCGGCCCCGACGTGTTCTGGAAGGCCACCCGCGAGGGCCGGTGCGTGCTGGACCGGATCACCCGCGAAGGGTGCGCGGACCTGCCGTTGGCGGTCGCCGGCGAAGTGCGCGAGTTCGACCCCGCCGCCGTGGTCGAGGAGCGCTTCCTGGTCCAGACCGACCGCTTCACGCACTTCGCGATGGTCGCCGCGGATCAGGCACTGGCCGACGCCGCGCTCGGCCCGATGCCCACCTTCGGCGTCGGGGTGACCACCGCGAGCTGCTCCGGCGGCGGCGAATTCGGCCAGCGCGAGCTGCAGAACCTGTGGGGTCAAGGCCCCGGCTTCGTCGGGCCCTACCAGTCGATCGCCTGGTTCTACGCCGCCACCACCGGCCAGATCTCCATCCGCGGCGGTTTCAAGGGGCCGTGCGCGGTGCTGGCCAACGACGAGGCGGGTGGGCTGGACGCGCTCGCGCACGCGGCCCGCACCATCCGACGCGGCACCGACGCCGTCGTGGTCGGCGCGGCGGAGGCCCCGCTGGCGCCGTACTCGATGGTCTGCCAGCTCGGCTACGACGCGCTCAGCCTGGCTCGCGAACCCGGGCAGGCGTACCTCCCGTTCACCGCGAACGCGTGTGGGTTCGCCCCCGCCGAGGGCGGTGCGATGTTCGTCGTCGAGGAGGCGGCGGCGGCGCACCGGCGCGGCGCCCGGATCCGGGCCGAAGTGGTCGGACACGGCGCGACGTTCACCGGGACCTCGGGCTGGGGACCTTCCCGGCACGGTCTGGCTCGGGCGATCCGCGACGCGCTGGCCGAGGCCGAATGTGCCCCGCAGGACATCGACGTGGTCTTCGCGGACGCGCTCGGGGTGCGCGAGGCCGATCAGGCCGAAGTACTGGCCCTGAGCGACGCGTTGGGCGGGCACGCGGCCCGGGTGCCGGTGACCGCCCCCAAGACGGGCATCGGCCGCGCCTACTGCGGCGCTCCGGTGTTGGACTGCGCCGCCGCGATCCTGGCGATGGAACACGGCGTACTGCCGCCCACGCCGGGCGTCTTCGACGTCTGCCACGACCTGGACCTGGTCACCGGCCGGGCCCGGAGCGCCGAACTGCGCACCGCCCTGGTGCTCAGTCGGGGCCTGATGGGTCACAACGCGGCCCTGGTGTTGCGCCGCGGCGACGGCCGGCCCGGGACGCCCTAACCGACCGCGTAGCGGTCTCCGCAAGGAAGCACGGAAGAAGGAAGCCTGCGATGAACGGACCCTTCAGTTACGAAGAACTCGCCGCGCTGATGAAGACCTGCGCCGGCGTCACCGCCGATCCGCAACGGATGAGCCTGCCGGGGTCGACGTTCGAGGAATTCGGACTCGACTCGCTCGGCCTGCTCGGGATCGTCTCCGAACTGGAGCGGCGCTACCAATTCCCGCTCGGCGCGGACGTGGACCAGTGCAAGACCCCGCGCGAGTTCCTGGAAACCACCAACTCCCAACTCACCTCCGGAGTGTGACATGGCAGGCCATACCGACAACGACATCGTCATCTCGGCCCCGTTCGACCTGATCTGGGACATGACCAACGACGTGGAGCACTGGACCGACCTGTTCAGCGAATACGCGTCGGTGGAGATCCTCGCGCGCGAGGACAACAAGGTCACCTTCCGGCTGACCATGCACCCGGACAAGGACGGCAAGATCTGGAGCTGGGTCTCCGAGCGCGAGGCCGACCGCGAGGCGCGGACGGTGTGGGCCCGCCGGGTGGAGACCGGGCCGTTCGCGCACATGCACATCCGCTGGGAGTACCAGGAGGTCCCCGACGGCGTGCGGATGCGCTGGGTGCAGGACTTCGCGATGAAGGAGACCGCGCCGGTCGACGACGCGTGGATGACGGACAACATCAACCGCAACTCTCGCGTGCAACTGGAGCTGATCCGGGACCGGATCCAGCAACGCGCCCGGGAACTGGACGTGGCGCCCACCGCGCGCACCTGGTGACACCTGCGTCGGTGCCGGTTCGCCCGGCGCCGACGCGCCCGGTCGGCGGGTCCGCCCCGCGCGGTCCCGCCGACCTCCCACCGATCGACCGGAAAGGACCATCGCACATGCACCGCACCCTGATCGTGGCCCGGATGAAGCCCGATTCGGCCCCCCGAATCGCGGACATCTTCGCTTCCTCCGACACCGGCGAACTCCCGCACCTGGTAGGGGTCACCGGCCGCAGTCTGTTCCAGTTCGGCGACCTGTACCTGCATCTGATCGAGGCCGATCGGCCACCGGGGCCCGCCGTCGCCAAGGTGGCCGGACACCCCCAGTTCCGCGACATCAGCGAGCGACTGGCCGTGCACGTGGGCGCGTACGACCCGGAGACCTGGCGGTCGCCGCAGGACGCGATGGCCCGGGAGTTCTACCGCTGGGAGCGGGACGCGCAGGTATAGCGCGTACGGCCGTCGTGTACGTCGCTGTCGGCCAACGCCCCTTCTTCTTGGGCCCCTTCGTCCCAGGCCCCTTCGTCCAAGGACCCTGAAGCCATGATCGAGACCGACCTCGGGCTCACCGTCCACGCCCGACCCGACTGGGTCAAGTGCGGGCGCTGCGCCGAACTCGTATACGGCAAACGCTTCGCCCGGGACCTACAGGTGTGCCCCGACTGCGGTGATCACGCCCGGCTCACGGCGCGGCAACGACTGGATCAACTACTGGATCCCGGCTCGGAGACTCCGCTGACCGCCGGGCCCACCCCCCACGACCCGCTGGACTTCGTGGACTCGCGCCCCTACGCGGAGCGCCTGGCCCAGGCGCGCGCCGCCACCGGCATGGACGAGGCGGTGCTGTGCGCGCGGGGCACCGTCCACGACCGGCCGGTCGTGGTGGCCGCGATGGACTTCCGCTTCCTGGGCGGCAGTCTCGGCTGCGCGGTGGGCGCGTTGGTCACCGAGGCCGCGAACGAGAGCCTGCGCAGCCGTACTCCACTGCTGCTGGTCACCGCCTCGGGCGGGGCCCGTATGCAGGAGGGGGTGCTCTCGCTCATGCAGATGGCCAAGACCGCCCACGCCCTGGCGGAGTTGCACGAGGCCGGCGTCCTGGTGGTGTCGCTGATCACCGACCCCACCTACGGCGGGGTGGCCGCCTCGTTCGCCACGCTGGCCGACGTCATCCTGATCGAACCCGGCGCCCGACTGGGCTTCGCCGGCCCCCGGGTGATCGAGCACACCATTCGCGAACGGCTGCCCACCGGCTTCCAGACCGCCGAATTCCTGCTGGAACACGGGATGGTCGACGCGATCACACCCCGACCGGCGTTGCGCGCGACCATCCGCCACCTCCTCGCAGCGGGCGATGCGCGCGAGGTGCGTCCCGAGGAGGCACCGGGCGAGCCGACCACGCAACCACCCGCGCCCGGACCGGCGGCGAACGCGTCGACGGCGAACGGGGCGGCGGACCAGGGCGATCCGTGGGAGGCGGTCCGGCTGGCCCGGCACCCCGCGCGACCCACCGCCCTCGACTACGCCGGGCGAATCCTGGACGACTTCCACGAGTTGCACGGCGACCGGATCGGCGCGGACTGCCCCGCGGTGATCGGCGGCATCGGCCGGCTGGACGACCTGCCGGTGATGCTGATCGGACATCACAAGGGGGGTGACAACCTCGCCGAACGTCAACACCGCAAGTTCGGCATGGCCACCCCGGCGGGTTTCCGCAAGGCCGCCCGGCTGATGCGGTTGGCCGCCAAGCTCGGCCTGCCGGTGATCACCCTGGTGGACACGCCCGGCGCCAACCCCGGACCGGACGCGGAGCGGGACGGCCAGGCCGTGGCGATCGCGGAGAACCTGCGCCTGATGTCCCGACTGCCCACCCCGATCGTCACGGTGATCACCGGCGAGGGCGGCAGCGGCGGCGCCCTCGCGCTCGCGGTCGCCGATCGGGTGATGATCGGCGAGCACGGTGTGTATTCGGTGATCAGCCCGGAAGGGTGCGCGGCCATCCTGTGGAAGGACGCCGCAGCCGCGCCCGCGGCCGCCGCGGCGCTGCGCATGCGCCCACGCGAACTGCTGTGCCTGGGCGTGGTCGACCGGATCGTGCCCGAGCCGCCCGGTGGCGCGCACACCGACCCGGGCAAGGCCGCCGCACTGCTGCGCGCCGCACTGATCCCGGTCGTGCACGAGTTGCGCGCGCTGGACCAGACCCGGCTCCTACGCGAACGCGGGGACCGATTCCGGGGCTTCGGCGTCGCGCCGGCTGCCCGTGTCGAAGGAAGTGCGTGATGACCCCACCCCACGGAGCTCCGGACGCGCACGACGCGCACGCCGACAACCACGTCAACCACTCCGGCTATGCGGACGAGCGGTGGGTCAAGCCGCTCACCCCCGCCTCCGCCGCGCAGCCGCACACCCACCCGCACCCGGCCGACCGGCCGCAGCCGGCACCCTCCGCCCCGGTTCCGCCGCGGTTGATCCGGTTGCGCTGCGGCGACACCAGCATCGAGATCGAGTGGCCGGAAACCCCCGCGCCCGGCCCGGCCGCCGTCGCCCTCGACGCACCCGCCGCCGCGCCGCGGAGCGAGCAATCGGCCGCGCCGGAGGGCACCCGGCGGTTCGTCCGCGCGCCGATGGTCGGCACCTTCTACCACGCGCCCGAGGTGGGTGCGAAGCCCTTCGTCAGCCTCGGCGACACCGTCCGCGCCGGTCAGACGGTGGGCATCCTGGAGATCATGAAGATGATGAACACCATCACCGCCGAGGTGTCCGGACAGGTGGTGGAGGTGCTGGTGGCGGACGCGCAACCGGTGGAATACCACGAGCCGTTGCTCGCGATCGAGCCACGCGCGACCGGCCGGGACGCGAACGCCGAGCACGACGGCGGGCCCGACGACCGTCCCGGTACGGGCCACGACGGCCCGGCCGGGCGGCACTGACAACGACCGAGGGGGTCCAGGTGTTCTCGACCGTGCTCATCGCCAACCGCGGGGAAATCGCCCTGCGGGTGGCCCGCACCTGCCGCGAACTCGGTATTCGCAGCGTCGCCGTGTACTCGACCGCGGACCGTGATTCCGCCGTGGTGCGGTTTGCCGACGAGGCCGTGCACATCGGCCCGCCATCCGCCAGATCCAGCTATCTCAACATGCCGGCGATCATCGAGGCGGCCCGACGCACCGGTGCGCAGGCGATCCACCCGGGCTACGGATTCCTTTCCGAGGACCCCGACTTCGCGGAGATCTGCGAAGCGCACGGGATCACCTTCATCGGACCGCCTCCGCACGTGATGCAGCAACTGGGCGACAAGAGCGAGGCGCGCGCGGTGATGGCCGCCGCCGGGCTGCCGGTCCTGCCGGGCAGCGACGCCGCGTTGGCCTCGCCGGCCGAGGCGGCCGAGGTCGCCGCCCGGGTCGGCTACCCGGTGATCCTCAAGGCGGTCGCGGGCGGCGGCGGTCGCGGCATGAGCGTGGTGCGCGACCCCGACGAACTGGCCTGGGCGTACCAGGACACCCGGGCGCACGCCCGTGCCGTGTTCGGCGACGAACGGCTCTACCTGGAGCGCTACATCGACGACGCGCGGCATGTCGAGGTGCAGGTGTTGTGCGACGGCCACGGCGGCGCGGTGCACCTCGGCGAGCGGGACTGCTCGGTGCAGCGTCGGCACCAGAAGCTGGTCGAGGAGTCCCCGGCCCCGCACCTCCCGGCGGAGGTACGCGACGCGATGTGCGCGGCGGCGCTGCGCGGCGCGAGCGCCGTCGGCTATGTGGGCGCCGGCACCTTCGAGTTCGTGGTCACCCCGGAACACCGGTTCCACCTGCTGGAGATCAACTGCCGGATCCAGGTGGAACACCCGGTGACCGAGATGGTCACCGGCGTCGACATCGTGCGCGAACAGCTCGGCATCGCCGCCGGCGCACCGCTGACGTTCGGTCAGCAGGACGTGGTGCCACAGGGGGTGGCGATCGAGTGCCGGATCAACGCGGAGGACCCGGACCGGGGGTTCGCGCCGACCCCCGGTCGGCTCACCGAGTTCGTGCCGCCCGGCGGGCCGTGCGTACGGATCGACACACACGCCTACCCGGGGTGGACCGTGGGCCCCGACTACGACTCGCTGCTCGCCAAGGTGATCGTCTGGGCGCCCGATCGGGACCGGGCCATCGCGCGCGCCGAGCGGGCGCTGGGCGAGTTCCGGGTGGCCGGCGGCGGCGTGCACACCACCGCGGGCTTCCTGCGCCGACTGCTCGCCCACCCGGTGTTCCGCGCCGGGAGACATTCCACCGCCCTGGTCGACACGATGACCTCGGATCCCGCCGAGGCCGCGCCGGCCGCACTGCCCGAGCCCGTTTCCTGAACCGCGCCCGCGCGCCACCCTCTTGCTCTTCGCCACTCCCTCTCTCCCGAAGGCAGAACTTCGCTCATGCACGCACAACGGCTGCTTCCTCTCGCCTGCGCCACCGTCCTGACCGCGCTGGGCTCCGTCCTGGCCCCGGCCGCGCACGCCGACACCCGGCATGTGGTCCATCCCGGCGAATCGATCCAGGCGGCGGTGGACGCCGCCGCGCCCGGGGACATCGTCGACGTGCTGCCCGGCACCTATCCCGGCAGCGTGACGATCGCCACGGACGGCGTGACGATCCGCGGGAGGGGCGAGCGCACCGTGATCACCCCGGGGGAAGCGGACGCGGCGAACGTGTGCGCGGCAGCCGGTCACGGGATCTGTGTGACCGGCACGGAGGAGGATCCGGTGTCCGAGGTACGGATCCAGTCGTTGACGGTCACCGGCTTCGGCAAGACCGGAGTGATGGGCAGCGGCACCGAACACATGGTGGTGCGGCGCGTGTTCGCGCACGACAACGGGGAGCACGGGATCGGTCAGGAGAAGTCCACCCGCGCCGAGTTCACCGACAACACCGCCGACGACAACGCCCAGGCGGGGCTGTTCCTGGCCGATACCGCCGATGCGATGGGCGCGAGCATCGCCCGCAACCACGCCTCGGGCAACCGGCTCGGCGTGTTGATCCGGCGCGGACGCATGTTGGCGATCGAGTACAACGAACTGACCGGGAACTGCGCCGGCGTGTTCATCGTGGGTGACGAAACCCAGCCGGTGGCCGGGGCGTTGGCGATCCGCCACAATCGCATCGACGAGAACAACAAGTACTGCGAGGCGAATTCGCGGCTGGCCTACATCCAGGGGTCGGGCATTGTGCTCACCGGCGCCCAGGAGACGCAGGTGAGCGACAATCAGGTCCGGGACAACCGGGGCGAGTCGCCGATGTCGGGTGGCATCGTGATGGTGCCCAGCTTCGCCGGCGGGCCGACCACGAACAACGTGATCTCGGACAACGTCGTGCAGCGCAACGAACCGGCGGACCTGGCGAATCGGGACGCCGCAGCGGACAACACGTTCACGGCGAACGTCTGCGGCCGGTCGGAACCGGCCGGCCACTGCTGACCTGCGGTGCCTGGCGGGCGGCAACGCCCACCCCACGCAGTCGGATTCAGCCCGGCCCCGACATGCCCGGCATGTCGGGGCCGGCGGGTGGGGTGTCGCCGTAGCCCAGGGTCGCCATCATGCCCAACTCGCTGTGGTAGAGGTTGTGGCAGTGCAACATCCATTCGCCGGGATTCTCGGCGAGCACGTCCACGGTGACGCTCTCCCGCGGACGCACCACCACGGTGTCCTTGCGCGGCCCGCCCCCGGCGGCGCCCCACACCTGGAAGGTGTGTCCGTGCAGGTGGATCGGGTGCCACATGCGGGTGGTGTTGGTGAAGGACAACCGGACGCGCTCGCCGACGGCGACCGGCACCCGCAGCGGGGGCGTGTCGAACGTGGCGGTGGTGCCCAGTCTCCACCCGGTTCCGTCGGGTCCTCGACCCAGCACGAGATCCACGCCGCGAGCCGGCGCGTCGCCCAGATCCACCGAGGGGTCGGCGAGCAGGTCCGCCAGGGTGAGCAGACGGCCGTCCGACTCGGGCACGTCGACCGAGGCCGAGGGCGCCTCGCCGCCCGAGGTGCGCACCACCGCGAACGCCCGGTCGCCCTTGCCCTCGGCGAGGGCCACCAGCGGGAACACCCCGTCGGCCAGCGTGACCAGTACGTCGTAGCGCTCGCCCATCCCGATCAGCAGCGTGTCCACGGTGACCGGCAACACCGGGTATCCGTCGGTGTGGGTGACCGTCAGCTCGTGTCCGCCCAGGGCGACCCGGAAGGCGGTGTCCGCCCCGGCGTTGATCAACCGCAGCCGCACGCGGTCACCGGGCGCGGCGCCGAACTCCTCGGGGGCCTGCGGGGTGCGGCCGTTGACGAGGTAGTGCGGGTAGGCGAGGTGACCGGCGACCCCGCCCAGCAGCGTGCTCAGCATGGTCCGCACCGGTCGGGGTCGATCGCGGATGTCGGCCAACGCCGCGTCCGGGTCGGTGCCGGTGCCGTCGAGCCAGTCGTCGAGGACGACGGTCCACTCCGCGTCGTAGCCGAGCGGCTCGGCCGGGTCCTCCACCACGAACGCCCCGTAGGCCGCGCGGTCGAGTTGGGTGCCCACGTGCGAGTGGTAGAAGTACGTGCCCGGATCGGGCGCGGTGAAGCGGTAGTCGAAGACGCCGCCCGGAGGCACCGGGACCTGGCTGAGTCCGGGGGCGCCGTCCATCGCCGGATCGATCCGCACGCCGTGCCAGTGCACCGTGGTGTCCTGCGGCAGGTTGTTGCGCAACCGCGCGGACACCGTGCCGCCGGAGGTGACCCGGATCTCCGGACCGGGCACCCGGTCGCCGTAGCCCCACGTGGGCACGGTGCGTGAACCCAGGTCGACGGTGACCGGCGCCGCGTCGAGCAACACGGCGGTGTCCGCGGCGGGGAGCACCGATCGTGGGGCGGCGGGGCCGGTGCCGAGCAGTGCCCGAGGGCCGCCGGCGAGCAGGGCGGCGGTGCCGGCCGTACCGAACAGCAGGGCGCGGCGGGTCGGGTGGGAGGGGACAGGCACGATGCGGCCCTGCTTCCTGGGGTCGGCTTGCGATCGGGCTTCGCCCGCCGGGGGCACCGGCGCGGTTCGGCGGCCAGTACCCCGCGCCGACCCGCCGAACACGCCGTTCCGGCCCGGCATCGGCTCCCGCCCGGCGGGTGCCGCCACCCGGGTGAACACCGCGAAAGAGCAGTTGCCTGCCGGGATTCGGGTCGTTGCACCGGTCGGTCGCGCCCATTCACGGCGCCATCCGAAACGGAGCTCAGATGAACACGATCAAGAAGTCCGCGGCCCTCACCGTCGGCATCGCCGCGCTCGTCATGTCGGGTGCCGGTGTCGCCAACGCCGGTGCGGACGCCCAGGGTGCGGCGGTCGGTTCGCCCGGCGTCCTGTCCGGCAACAACCTCCAGGTCCCGATCCACGTGCCGATCAACATCTGCGGCAACAGCCTCAACCTGCTGGGTGCGCTCAACCCGACGATCGGCAACGTGTGCGCGAACGTCGACGGCGACCACGACAAGGGTGAGCACCACTCGAACGGGCACGGCAAGGGTGAGGCCCCGCAGCACCACGGTGGCGGCCACCAGGGCTGACCTGTCGATGCCGCTCGTCCTCCGGCGATAGCGCTCGACACCGCTGAACCGGCGGCCCCTCCGATACGGACGGATCCGAGGGGCCGCCATGCCGGGCGGTCGGGGCGTGTCTTCGGCGGCGCGGCGGGTGTCTCGGGCCCACGTCCGGCTCCGGCCGGCTACGGTTTGCGGCCCACCGCGCCGTACATGGCCACGTCCGGGGTCCGGTCGCCGGCCTCGGGCCGCCAGCGCGAACACGAGACGACGCCGGGTTCGAGCAGTTCCAGACCGTCGAAGAAGCGCGCGATGCCCTCGGGCGAGCGCTGCTTGAGCCGGGGCGTGCCGTGCGCGTTCCAAAAGGCCACGGCGTCGTCCACGTCCGGTGGCGCCGGGGGGCTGGTCACCGTGTGGGACAAGGCCAGGTGACTGCCCGAGGGAAGCGCGTCCAGCAGTCGGCGGACCGTCCCGTACGCCTCGTGGTCGTCGTTGACGAAGATGATCACGCCGAGCAGGACCAGCGCGATGGGCCGGCTGAAGTCCAGTGTCTTGGCCGCGCGGGCCAAAATCTCGTCGACGTCGCGCAGATCGGCGTCGATGTAGCGGGTCGCCCCCTCCGGACTGCTGGTCAGCAGGGCCCGGGCGTGCACGAGCACCAGGGGGTCGTTGTCGACGTAGACGATCCGCGATTCCGGGGCCACGCCCTGGGCGATCTCGTGGGTGTTCCCGGCGGTCGGCAGTCCCGTGCCGATGTCGAGGAATTGGCGGATACCCAGGTCGCCGGCGAGATGGCGGATCGCTCGGCCCAGGAACTGCCGGTCGGCGAGCGCGTAATCGCGCGTTCCCGGGTGGATCGCGGCGATCTGATCACCGGTCTCGCGGTCCACGGGATAGTTGTCCTTGCCGCCCAGCCAGTAGTTCCACACCCGGGCGGTATGTGCCACCTCGGTGTCGATCTTCCGCTCTGGTAAAGCCGATTCTGCGTCGAGCATGGACTCGGCCACGAACTCTCATCTCCGGATGCCGTGTGGGGTGGTCCAGGCCAATCTAGGCGCCCGGTACACCCGGCCGACAGGCATCCCGGTGAACGTTCCATCACGTTCGGCAAACATTTCCGGCCCTGCCGGCCAGGCCGGCCGCCGGGCCGCGGCGCTATCGGGCGCGTTCGTGCACGAGGTCGGTGAAGCGCCGCAAGGCGGTGTCGTCGTCGATGATGAACAGGTTGGGCTCCACCAGTTCCAGTTCCATCAGGACCGGGGATCCGTCGTCGGCCAGGGCCAGGTCCACCCGGGCGTACAACGGCGTGTGCGAGCCGGGCACGGCAGCCAACGCGGCTGCGGCCAGGTCAAGTTCGGCGGCCGAGGGTTGGTGCGGGAGCAGGCCCGGATGCGCTTCGCGATCGTTGTCCAGGACGCCCGGCTCGGTCAGCACCGGCCCCTTGCGCATCGCGTGGCTGAACGCGCCGCCGAGGAAGACCAACGCCCGTTCGCCCTCGTCGATCCGGGACAGGTAGGGCTGCACCATCGCGGTCGCCCCACCCGCGTGCAGCGCGGCGACGTGTCGACGGGCGGCGTCGCGATGCCGCTGCGCGTAGCGGGCGGTGTCGCGGGCGCCGGCCGAGACGGCGGGCTTGACCACGAACTCGCCGTGCTCGGGCAGGATCGGCGACTCGCCCGGGGCGACGAACCGGGTGGGCACGACCGGGACACCCCGGGCGGCGAGTTCGTGCAGGTATCGCTTGTCGGTGTTCCACCGCAGCAGGGCGATCGGATTGTCCAGCCGGGTCACCGCCGCGACCGCCTCCGCCCAGGCCAGGTAGTGCGTTCGGCGCTCGGCGTAGTCCCACGTGGATCTGATCACCACGGCGGCGCAGGCCGACCAGTCGAACCCCTCCGCGTCCCAGCACACCGCCACGGCGTCGAGCCCGCGGGCGCGCAGCGCGGCGAGCATCGCCGGCAGGTCCCGGTCCAGGGCGAGCCCCGGGGTCGAGGTGGCCAGTGCCACCCGGATCGCGTCGGACATGCGAACCTCCGCATCGGGGCGAAACAGGAACCGCGCCGGTCGGCGCGAGTTCGCCCAGCCTAGGGTTCCCGTGCCCGACGGGTGGTACGCGGTCACCTCGGGTCGGTCCGAACGGGCGAAGGGCAGCGGTCCGGGACGACACCGCCGGCCCGACGCAGCCGTGAGGCGTGCCGTCGGGCCGGCGGTGGGTGGTGCGTCCGGGCGTGCCCGGGGTGGTTCAGGCGCCGGGGCCGGTGAACAGGCCGCGGCCGGCCTTGATCGCGCGACCGGCCTTGACCAGGCCCTCCGTGGACGTGCGCACGCTCTCCATCCGGCTCTTGGTGGCGGTCTCGCCCAGGGCCTCGGTGAGTTGGCGGACGTTCATGGGTTCGCCGGTGCCTTCCAACAACGCGGCGATCTCGTCGCGCAGGTGGGAGCGGACCGGGCGAGCGGCCACCGGTTCGGGTGCGACCGGCTCGGGTGCGACCGACTCGACGGGAGCGGCCTTCGCCCGCGTGGTCTTCCTCTTGGCGGCGGGCTTGGCAGCGGACTTGCTCGCCGGCTTCGCGGCCGGCTTGCCGGCGGGCTTGGCCGCCGGGGTCTTACGCGTCGACGCGGACTGTATCCGCGTCTTTTCCTTCGTGGCGGCGACCGCCTTGCGCTTCCGGCTCGGGGCCGGAGTGGCGACGACGACCTCTTCGACCGGCGCTGCTTCGACCGCGGCCTCTTCGACCACGTCCGCCTCGACCGGCGCCTCCTCGACCGGCACGACCTCGACCGGCGCCTCGGCCGGGGTTTCGGCCTCGACCGGCACGACCTCGACCGGTGCGACGGGCTCGACCCGCGGCAGCGGCACGAGCGGACGGATCAGCGCGAGGTGCTCCACCGCGCTGATCCGGGCCGCCAACTGCCGTTCCACATCTGCCAGTTCATCGCGCAGTCGGTCTCGCTGCGCGGTCAGTTCGGTAGCCTCCCTCTCCAACGAAATCCGCAGTTCGTCCACAGACGATGCGACCATCCGGCGACTCCTTCTCATGCCACTGGGACAGTGAAAGGGTGAACGCAACCCACCGATGGGCCGACGATTCCCCTCCCGGCGGGTGGGAACTTCCCACCCGCACTGCGCCCATGATCCACCGAAACCCCTTTCCGCGGGGCGGCGGTATGCAAGTGTGATGAAGGGAAGGCCGTAATGGTGTAGGGAAGCCGCCGGCCGCCGGGTACCGTTCCGGCCCGCCGGGCCCCGGTCGAGGCGGGCCGGAACGGTGGTCAGCCGGCGGTCAGCACGGCGGGGTGCGGGTCCCCGGTGTCGCCGGTCGGGTCGACGTGTTCGGGAACGAGGAAGCGCGAGACGCTGTACAACTTCTCCCGGGTCTCCTCCAACTCGCGCTCGGGGGTGGAGTGCGCGACGACGCCCGCGCCGGCCCGCAGCCAGGTGTGCCCGTCGTGGCGGAAGACGCTGCGCAGCACCAGGGCCGCGTCCAGGGTGCCGTCGGCGTCGACGGTGAGCACCGATCCGCTGTACAGGCCCCGGGGCCCGCTCTCCAGACGGTGGATCAGCCCGCATGCCTCGGCCTTGGGAATGCCGGACGCGGTGACCGCGGGGAAGAGCGCGGCCACCGCGTCCCACGCGGTGCGCCCCTCGGCCAGTCGGCCGGACAACCGTGAGGCCAGGTGTTGCACGCTGCCGCGTTCCTTGACGCTCATGAAGTCGTCGATGTGCACGCTGCCTTCGGCGCAGACAGTGGCCAACTCCTCGCGGGCCAGGCGCACGGATATGGCGTGCTCGAAGACCTCCTTGGCGTCGCGGTACAACTCCTCGCGCCGGGACCGGTCCGCCGTGGGGTCGCCGGCGAACGCCCGGGTGCCCGCCAGTGGTTGGGTGGTCACGGTGCGGTCCCGGGTGACCCGGGCGACGATTTCCGGACTGAAGCCGGTCGCCTGCCACCCGCCCAGCCTCAGCAGGAACGACCGGGCCGGGTCGTTGCCCCGACGGCCGGCGAGATAGGTGGCGGGCAGATCGATCGGCTCGGGAACGGGCACGCGTCGGGAGACGATGACCTTGTCCAACTGCCCGGCCCGGATGGCGGCGACCGACGCGGTGACGGCCGCGCGATAGTCGTCGGCGCCGTGATCGCGCACATCGGCTCGGATCCGGGCCGCACGCACGGGCGCCTCGGCCGCCGACACGGCTGCGGCGAGCCGCACTTCGAGGTGGTCGAGATCGTCCGGGTCCAGGGCGCGCAGCAGCGCCGCCCCCTCGGTCAGCCGGATCTCCCGGCGCGGCACGGCGACCCGGGCGATCGGCGGATCGTCCGTGCCGGCGGCCCGGGCCGGGCCGCCGCCGTGCAACGCGTGGCTCAGCTCGAAGGCCAGCCAGCCGTACGCCCGCCACCCCGTGACGTCGACCTCGGCCAGGGCGCGGGCCACCGCGTCCAGTGGGCGCGCCCCGGTGGCGACGGTGCGGGTCGCGCCGGCCACGGTCAGCGTGGTCGCGCCGACACCCGCGGACACGAGTGCGTACGGCGACTCCCCCCAACCGACTTCGCCTTCGTTCTCGTAGACGACGAACTCGTCCGTGGTGGAGGCGGCGAGGGCGGCGGCGACGGCGACGGGGTCGGCGGCGCAGGCCACCGGCCGCTCGTGGAAGACCGAGGGGGAGGTCACAGCTCTTCTCGCTTTCAAGAAGGGGCCAGCGTTCAAGAGACCGAGCGAAGCGAAATTCAGGTTCCCGGTGGGCGAGGACACGGCGACGTATTCAGGTTAGCCTAACCAAAGTCTCGCATCTCGAACAGTGATCGTTCCGGAGGTCGACCACCCGATGAGCCAAGCCAACTCGCCGGTGCCGCCCCGTGCTTCGGGCCTGACGCCGTGGCCGGAAGAGACGGCCGCCGCCTACCGCGCGGCCGGATACTGGGACGGCCGCACGCTGGGCGGGCTGTTGCGCGACTGGACCGCCGCGTACGGCGACGACCTCGCGGTCGTGGCCGGCGAACAGCGCCTGACGTATCGTCAACTCGACGCCCGGGCCGACCGGATGGCCGGGGGGCTCGCCGATCTCGGGCTGCGTGCCGGCGACCGGGTCGTGGTGCAACTGCCCAACGTCGCCGCGTTCCCGGTGTTGTTCTTCGCCCTGGCCCGACTCGGCGCGATCCCGGTGTTGACGCTGCCCGCGCACCGCATCACCGAGATCGGCCACCTGGCCCGGCTGAGCGAGGCCGTCGCCTACGTGGTGGCCGACGAGTTCGCCGGCTTCGACTACCGCGACCTGGCGACCCGAGTGCTCGCCGAGGCGCCCTCGGTGCGGCACGTCCTGGTCGCCGGCGACCCCGGACCGCATCGGGCCCTGGACACCGTCGACGGCGAACCGCGCCCGCACGCCGAGCCCGATCCGGGAGACCTGGCACTGCTGTTGGTGTCCGGCGGCACCACCGGCGTGCCCAAACTCATCCCGCGCACGCACGACGACTACGGGTACAACGCCCGGGAGAGCGCGCGCGCCTGCGACCTCGACGCGGACACCGTCTACCTCGCGTGCCTGCCGGTCGCGCACAACTTCCCGCTGGCCTGCCCGGGTCTGCTCGGCACGTTGTCCGTGGGCGGCACCGTGGTGCTCTGCCCGTCACCGGCACCCGACGCCGCGTTCCCGCTGATCCAGGCCGAGGGGGTCACGCACACCGCGCTGGTCCCGCCGCTGATCCCGCTGTGGCTGGGTACCGCCGAATGGGACGACAGCGACCTGTCCAGCCTGCGACTGCTCCAGGCCGGCGGCTCGAAGTTGTCCGCCGAGGTGGCCCGGACGGTGCCCGATGGACTGGGCTGCGCCGTACAACAGGTCTTCGGCATGGCCGAGGGCCTGCTCAACTACACCCACGCGGGCGACGACGAGGAGATCGTCACCGGCACCCAGGGCCGACCGCTGAGCCCCGACGACGAACTGCGCGTCGTGGACGCGGAAGGGCGCGACGTGGCCCCCGGCGAGATCGGCGAACTCCTGGTTCGCGGGCCGTACACGCTGCGCGGTTACTACCGGGCGCCCGAGGTGAACGCCACGGCCTTCACCGCCGACGGGTACTACTGCTCCGGCGACCTGGTCCGGCGCCTGCCCTCCGGATACCTGGTGGTCGAGGGGCGGGTGAAGGACACCATCGACCGCAACGGCGAGAGCGTCTCCGCCGAGGAGGTCGAGACCCACGTCCGAGCCCACCCGAGCATCGAACACTGCGCCGCGATCGGGCTGTCCGACGCCGACCGCGGCGAACGCATCTGTGCGGTGGTGATCCCGGTGGCCGGCGTCGAGGCGCCCACGCCGGCGCAGTTGCGGGCCTTCCTGATCGAACGCGGCGTCGCGGCGTTCAAGCTGCCGGATCACATCGCCGTCGTCACCGAGTTCCCGCTCACCGCGATCGGCAAGATCGACAAGCGCGCGTTGGTCGACACGTTGTCGCGGCCGGCGACGCACTGATCGACGCCGGACGGACGGACCCCGGGCCCGCGCACCACCGCACGTGACCGGGGTGGCGGGCGGTGGGGTGGGCGCCGACGATGAAGAGCACGGGGGTCGTTCTTCGTCGGCTTCTCTGGAGGTTCTCGTCATGCCCGTGGTCACCAACCCCTACGTGCCCGGCACACCGTGTTGGGTCGACCTGATGGTTCCCGACCAGCAGGCCGCCCTGGACTTCTACCGCGACCTGTTCGGCTGGCAGGGCGAGGTCGGGCCGCCGGAGACCGGTGGTTACGCCGTTTGCTCGCTGAACGGGAAGGCCGTCGCGGGCATCATGGCCGCGATGTCCCCGGACGGCGGGCCGCCGCCGCCGACCGCGTGGACCACCTACCTGGCCGCCATCGACGCGGACGCCACCCAGGAGGCGATCAAGAAGGCAGGCGGCCGGGTGATCATGCCGGCGATGGACGTGATGACGCTCGGCCGGATGGGTGTGGTCGCCGAGCCCGGGGGCGCGGTGTTCGGTCTGTGGCAGGCGCGGGACTTCGGTGGCTCGGAGGTGGTCAACGAGCCCGGCGCGGTGATCTGGAACGAGCTGAACACCGGCGACGTCGCCGCCACGAGCGCGTTCTGCTCGACCGCGCTGGGTCTGGAGGCCGCGGCGATGGAGGGCGCCGAGGGCTACTACGCGCTGAGCGCGGGCGACCGGGTGGTCGCCGGGATGCAGGATTTGACCCAGTTGCCGCCCGGCACGCCCGCGCACTGGCTGACCTACTTCTCGGTGGACGACACGGACAGCACCGTCGACGCGCTGGTCAAGGCCGGCGGCAACGTGCTCAAGCCGCCGTTCGACATGATGGCGGGCCGGATGGCCGTGGTCCAGGATCCGCAGGGCGGCGCGTTCGCGGTGATCCAGGCGGTGGGTCCGGCGCCGGCCTGAGCCCGATCCGCGCCCGGCGTCGCGAACACCCGCCGGGGCGATCCCCCGAACGGCCGAAGCCCGCTCGATGCGATGGCATCGAGCGGGCTTCGGCGATCGTGGTCGGGCGCGGCGGGTCAGCCGGCGATCGGGGCGGGCACGGCCGGGTCGGTCCGGTCGGTCGTGGTCGGGTGGGTTTCGTCGGCGAGAGCCTTGAAGCCGCGCAGGCGCAGGCTGTTGCTGATCACGAAGACCGAGCTGAAGGCCATCGCGGCGCCGGCGAGCATCGGGTTGAGCAGTCCGGCCGCGGCCAGCGGCAGGGCGGCGACGTTGTAGGCGAAGGCCCAGAACAGGTTGGACTTGATCGTGCCCAGGGTCTTGCGGGCCAGCCGGATCGCATCGGCGGCGGCGCGCAGGTCGCCGCGGACCAGGGTCAGGTCGGACGCCTCGATCGCGACGTCGGTGCCGGTGCCCATGGCCAGGCCCAGATCGGCGGTGGCCAGGGCCGCCGCGTCGTTGACGCCGTCGCCGACCATCGCCACGATCCGGCCCTCGGCCTGGAGCCGGGTGACCACGTCGACCTTGTCCTTGGGCATCACCTCGGCGTGCACGTGCTCCGGGTCGATGCCGACCTGCGCGGCGACGGTGTGTGCCACCGTGGCGTTGTCGCCGGTGAGCAGGATCGGGGTGAGCCCCAGCTCGCGGAAGCGCCGGATGGCCTCGGCGGAGGTGGGCTTGACCGCGTCCGCGACCACCAGGACGGCGCGGGCCCGGCCGTCCCAGGCCACCGCGACGGCGGTACGCCCCAGGGCCTCGGCGTCGGCCATCGCCCGTTCCAGCTCGACCGGCAACTCCAGGGCCCATTCGGCCAGCAGCCGGGTGCGGCCGACCAGCACGGCGTGGCCCTCGACGATGCCCTGCACGCCGAGCCCCTCGACGTTGGCGAAGTCCTCGGGGTCGGGCAGGTCGCCGACCCGCTCGGCGGCGCCGGCGGCGATCGCCTGGGCGATCGGGTGCTCGGAGGCGTTCTCCAGGGCACCCGCGAGCCGCAGCACCTCGTCCGCGTCCTCGCCGACGGCCAGGTGGGTGTCGAGCAGGGTCATCCGGCCGGTGGTGACGGTGCCGGTCTTGTCCAGGACGATCGTGTCGACGCGGCGGGTGGATTCCAGCACCTCGGGGCCCTTGATCAGGATGCCCAGTTGTGCGCCGCGCCCGGTGCCGACCATCAGCGCGGTGGGCGTGGCCAGGCCCAGGGCGCACGGGCAGGCGATGATCAGCACGGCGACGGCGGCGGTGAACGCGCCGGCGATGCCCTGTCCGGTGCCCCACCAGAAGCCGAGGGTGGCGGCGGCCAGCGCGATCACGATGGGTACGAAGATGCCGGAGACCTTGTCGGCCAGGCGCTGCACCTGGGCCTTGCCGTTCTGGGCGTCCTCGACCAGGCGGGCCATCCGGGCGAGCTGGGTGTCGGCGCCGATCCGGGTGGCCCGGACCACCAGTCGGCCGCCGGCGTTGACGGTGGCGCCGGTGACGGTGTCGCCGGGGCCGACCTCGACGGGGACCGACTCGCCGGTCAGCATCGAGGCGTCCACGGCGGAGGTGCCCTGCTCGATCACGCCGTCGGTGGCGATCTTCTCGCCGGGGCGGACCACGAACAGGTCCCCGACGGCCAACTGCTCGACCGGGATGCGCTCCTCGCGACCGTCCCGCAGCACCGCCACGTCGCGGGCGCCGAGTTCGAGCAGGGCCTTGAGCGCGGCGCCGGAGCGGCGCTTGGCGCGGGCCTCGAAGTAGCGGCCGGCCAGGATGAAGGTGGTCACGCCGGCGGCGGCTTCGAGGTAGATGTTGCCCGCTCCGTCGCCGCGTTCGATGGCGAAGGAGAACGCGTGGGTCATGCCGGGCTCGCCGGCGGAGCCCCAGAAGAGTGCGTAGACGGACCAGGCGAGCGCGGCGAGGGTGCCCATCGACACGAGGGTGTCCATGGTCGAGGTGCCGTGCCGCAGGTTGGTCCACGCGGCCTTGTGGAACGGCCAGGCGCCGTACGCGACGACCGGCCAGGCCAGGGCGAGGGAGAGCCACTGCCAGTTGGTGAACTGAAGGGCGGGCACCATCGCCATCGCGATCACCGGCACGGTCAGCACGGCCGAGATGAGCAGCCGGTCGCGCAGAGCGCGCACCCGACCCCCGTCCGCGTCCGTGCCCGGCGCCGGCTCGCCGGCGGCTCCGGCGGTCTCGGGCGGGGCGGGGAGCTCGGCGGTGTAGCCGGCGGCCTCGACCTGGGCGACCAGGTCGGCGGGGGCGATGTCGGCGGCGTAGCTGACCTTGGCCTTCTCGGTGGCGTAGTTGACCGTCGCGGTCACACCGTCGAGCTTGTTGAGCCGCTTCTCGATGCGCATCGCGCACGAGGCGCAGGTCATGCCGCCGATCGAGAGTTCGATCTCCCCGCTGTTCGGTGGCGCCGAGGTCTCGGTGGTCGAACCCATCGCCTGCTCCTTCGCATCTCGCTCGTACTGGTGTGGCCGTCCCACGATCACATTGAACTATACCCTAGGGGGGTATCAAGAGGACAGCGGTCGGCCTTTGTTTCGATCTTGACGGGTGTTGCTAGTGTCCGTGCTCGCCGTGTTCCGGGGTGCCGGCGGGCGGTGTGGCGGCCTGCGCCGCGGGTGTGTTCGGGGCGCCGACGGCGACGGTGAACTCCGCGGTGCGGACCGTGTCGCCGTGCCGGAAGTCCAGGTACAGGCGGTAGTTGCCCGCGCTGGGCGCCTGGGCGTGGAAGGCGATGCCGGGTCCCGCGGGGGTCTTGCCGTCGCCGGGCGCGCCCTGCGGGTGGACGTGCAGGTAGCCGAGGTCGCCCTGGCGGAGTGCGACCAGGTGGCCGTACGCGCCGAGGTAGGGCTGGAGGTCGGTGACCGGGCGGCCGTCCCGGCTCACGTTCAGGGTCAGCAGGCCCGACTGGGCCGCGGACAGGTCGCCGGTCAGGGTCACGGTGTAGCCGTCGACGGTCGCGGTGCGGGTCGGGGCCGGCAGCGCGGCCGGTTCGTAGGCGCCGGCGACGATCACGTCGGCGCCGAGGGTGAGCGGCCCGGCCGGGTCGCCGGTGGGGGTGAAGTCGGCGAACATCCGGTAGGTGCCGGCGTTCGCGAAGGTCAGCGGCACGCTCCAGGTCCCGTCCGCGCCGAGCACGGGGTGTACGTGTTGGAAGCCGGACAGGTCGCGCCGGGCCACGATCAGGTGCAGGTCCTTGTCGTGGGCACGGTCGTAGCGGGTCCATGGTTGCCCGTCCGGGCCGAGCACGCGGAAGCGGAATTCGGTCGAGGTGCCGGCCGGCAGCGGTTCGGCGGGCGGTACCAGGGTGTAGCCGCGTTCGGCGACCTGTAGGCCACCGGGCATCTCGGCGGCGGGTGCGGCGGCGGGCACGGCACCGGTCGGGCCGGTGGGAGCGCCGGTGCCGGTCGACGGGCCGGCGGCGCCGGCGTGCCCGCCGTGTGCGGGCGCCGGGTCGGAGCCGACCGGGCCGACCGCGTGGCCCACGCCGAACGCGGCGCCGAAGGCCAGGACGATGCCGGCGCCGAACGCGCCGACCTTGACTGCCGTGTTCATGGTCTCTCCGTGATCGATGCGTCGGGGTGTCGGCCGGCGGTGGGGCCGCCGGGAGGGCGTCGGGGCCGACCGCCGCCCTCCCGAGGTGGTCAGTGGCAGGTGCCGCAGCAGCTCGCGCCCGCCGCCGGCGCCTCGTCCGGGGTCGGGACGAGGGCGTAGCCGGCCTCGTCGATCGCCGCCGCGACGGCGGTCTCGGCCAGGGCGGTGTCGGAGGTCACGGTGACCCGGCCGCTCGCGAGGTCGACCGCGACGTCGGTGACGCCGTCGAGCAGGCCGACTTGGGCCCGCACCGACGAGACGCAGTGGCCACAGGTCATGCCGGTGACGGTGTAGGTGGTGGCGACGGCGGAAGTGGACGTGCTCATGGCGAAGCCTCCTGATGCTCGGTTTCGCCGCACCGGAGGTGGCCCGGTCGGCGAGTACGGTTACAACATACCCCCCCTAGGTATGTAGTCAAGCCCGTTCGAGTCGATCGGGAGTGCTGATTGCCGCCGAGGTCCGGCGGCTCGCGGTGCACGGGCCGCACATGGCTCGGCCCCGGCCCGGGAGTCCGGGTCGGGGCCGGCGGCGGTTCGCCGCGGGGTGGGGTGCGCGCACCCCGGGTCGGGTCAGTCGCGCAGCATCAGGATGACGCCGGCGGTGACCACTCCGATCGCGACGGCGGCGATGCCGTAGGCGAGGCGGTGGGCCCGCAGGACCGGCAGGAAGCGGTCGACGGCAAGTCGACCGGGGCCGGTCAGCGCGAGTGCGGCGGCGGCCGAGGTCAGCAACAGTTCGTACTCCACGCCGTTGGGCGCGAAGAAGCCGCCGTCCCACTTGACCGCGACGGCGTTGATCATGGTGCCCACGATCGCGGCGGCGGCCAGGGGTGTGCACAGGCCGATCACCAGGGCCAGGCCGCCGAAGGTCTCGGTCAGGCCGGCCACCGTGGCCATCGCCTTGCCGGACGGGTAGCCGCTCATGGTGAAGAACTGGCCGGTGCCGTCCAGGCCGGCGCCGTCGAACCAGCCGAACAACTTCTGGCTGCCGTGTGCGGCCATGGTCAGGCCGACCACCACTCGCAGCAGGACCAGCCCCAGGTCGTAGCCGTGCAGGGACGGGCCGGGCGCGGTCGGCGACGCGGGGCCGGTGGGCCGGTCGGGGCTGCGGAGGGTCGTCTCGGCGGGGGAGGCCATGCGGGTGTCTCCTGTCGATGCGAGGGCAGTTCAAATTTGAACTACTTCGACGCTACAGGCCGACTTCGGCTTCGACAAGCTCAGTAGGCTGGGGCGCATGAGCGAACCGCGTTGGCTGGACGACCTCGAGATGGCCGCGTGGCAGAGCTTCGTCGAGGCCGGCCACCGCGTGGACCGAGCGCTGGAGCGACAGCTCAAGGACGAGGCCGGTCTCTCGCATCCGCAGTACGAGATCCTCGTGCACCTGTCCGCGGCGCCGGGCGGCGAACTGCGGATGGCCGAACTGGCCGAGGAACTGATCACGTCCAAGAGCGGGATCACCTACCAGGTCGCCCAACTGGAGAAGCTGGGACTGGTGCGCCGACGCGCGTGCCCCGAACAGCCGCGCGGCGTCTACGCGGTGCTCACCGAACAGGGCGAGCAGCGGTTGCGCGGCGCCGCCCCGGCGCATGTCGAGCGGGTTCGCGAAGTATTGATCGACGTCCTGGACCGCGAGCAACTCGCGGTCCTGGCCGAGGCGTTGGGCACGGTCGGCCGCCGGCTGCGGGCGCACGACCGGCCCTGATCGCGGCACCTGTGCCGAGCCCGAACGACGAGGCGCCCCGCTCCCGGACGATGCGTCGGGAGCGGGGCGCCGATCGTCGGTCGCCCGATCGGGGACGGGTCAGGAGATGCTGACGTCGTCCACGAAGAAGGTGGTCGTGGCGGACTCGTCCTCGGCGCCGGCGAACTGGAGAGTCACCGTCTGGCCCGCGTAGGAGCTCAGGTCGATGGTCTTCTGTACGTAGGTGCCGGTGGCGTTGGCGTTGGAGTAGGTGGCCAGGGTCGTGCCGTTGACCTGGACGTTGAGTGTGTCGTAGACCGTGTTGCCGACTTCCTCGGTGGTGATCTTGACCCACACGCGGAGTTGGCCGTTGGCCGGGACCGAGATGTTGGACTGGCTCAGGGTTTCGGTGGCGGTGCTGCCGTAACCCATCATCCAGGCGTACCAGCCACCGCTGTGCGGGGTGGCCTGGGTGCTGTTGGTGATGTCGTTGGCGCTCTGCGTCCAGTTGGCGGTGCCCTGCTCGAAGCCGCCGTTCTGGAGCGCGTTGCCCGGGTTGGAGTTGCCCACGGTCAGGGTGTACGTGGTCGTGTGGGTGACCGAACCGGTGCCGATGACGGAGATCTGGTAGGTGCCGGGAGTGGTGTTGGCCGCGACCGTGATGGTGGCGGTCGAGGACGCCCCGGACTGGACGGACGTCGGGTTGAAGGTCACCCCGACGCCGTTCGGCGCGCCACTGGAGCTGAGCGCCACGGTCTGCGCCGCGCCGCTCACGGTGGAGGTGTTCACCGTCGTGGAGACGGTGCCGCCGGTGGAGGGGACGTTACCCGCGCCGGGCGCGACCGAGATCGAGAAGTCCGGGCCGGGGGTGGTGCCGCCGACCGCGGTCTTCCAGATGGTGTAGGCGACACCGTCGGCGCTGCGGTCCAGGACCGTGGCGCTGATGTTGGCGGTGGTGTCGCACGCGGAGTGGTAGCAGGAGTCGTACGAGGCGTTGGCCTGGCCGCCCCACTTGGTGGCCTGTGC
>NZ_JBHZAV010000071.1:0-48431 GCF_042754445.1 Embleya sp. NPDC059213 | reverse complement strand
TGGTGTGTCTCGCTCCGCACGTGTTCTTGCCTCCGGTGGTCGGGTTCGGCTCGCGTCTCGGGTGGTGTGTCTCGCTGCGCTCGTGTTCTTGCCTCCGGTGGTCGGGTTCGGCTCGCGACTGGGGCGGCGCGTCTCGCTCCGTTCGCGTCCCCGCCCCGGTGGTCGGATTTCGGCTCACGACTCGATCCAACCGGCCCGCTCCGCCCGCGACCTCCCCAGCCCCCGGGCCCGACTCACCCCCGCTGCGCATGACCGCCCCACTCCACCGGCCCCACCCACCCCACCGGCCCCGCCCCACCCCACCGCGTCCCGCCCCTGACCGCTTCGCCAGGCCCCGCGCCCGAGCCGTTTCGCCGGCCCCGCCCCCTGGCCGCCCCGCCCGCCCTCTCCGCCCCGCCCACACGCCACCCCTCTCCCCACCCCGCCGCCGGATGGTTGCTCAGGGTGTGGACCGGGCGGAGTGGGGCGATGGTGCTGGGGGATGGCGCTGGCGTGAGGAGTGGTGGGTGTGGGGTTGTTGTTCGGTGATGTGGCCGTTGCGTCTCGGGAGATTGCCGGGGAGGCGGGGCGGAGTGCGAAGGCGGAGTTGGTGGCCGGGTGTTTGCGGCGCGCGGATCCGGCGGAGGCGACCGTCGTGGTGGCCTATCTGGCCGGTGCGTTGACCCAGCGGCAGATCGGGGTCGGGCCCGCCGCGTTGCGCGAGTTGCCGGCGCCGGCCGCCGAGCCGTCGTTGACACTGCTGGAGGTGGATGCCGCGCTGGAGGCGATCGGGAGCACCACCGGCGCCGGGTCGCAGGCCGCCCGACGGGCGCTGCTCGAAGCGTTGTTCGCCCGGGCCACCGCCGTCGAGCAGCGGTTCCTGATCGGATTGCTGGTCGGCGAGGTGCGCCAAGGCGCGCTGGACGGCGTGATGGCGGACGCCGTCGCGCGGGCCGCCGAGGTCCCGCCGGCGGCGGTACGCCGGGCGCTGATGTTGCGCGGTGCCGCCGGCCCGGTGGCCGCCGCGGCGCTGGCCGGCGGCACGGCCGCGCTCGCCGCGTTCACGCTGGAGGTGGGCCACCCGGTGCGCCCGATGCTGGCCGCCTCGGCGCCGGACGTGCCCGCCGCGCTGGCCAAGCTGCGGGCCAAGGACCCGGAGGCCGAGGTCGCGCTGGAATGGAAGATCGACGGCATCCGGGTACAGATCCACCGTGACGGCGACCGGGTCGCGGTGTTCACCCGCAGCCTGGACGACATCACCACGCGCGTCCCGGAACTGGTCGAGCTGGTGCGCGCGCTGCCGGGGCGTACCGCGGTGCTGGACGGCGAGGCGATCGCCCTGCGCCCGGACGGCCGGCCGCACCCGTTCCAGATCACCGCGTCCCGGACCGGCACCCGCGACGCCGCGCGGCTGCGGGCCGAGACGCCGTTGACGGTGTACCTGTTCGACGTGTTGCACGTGGACGGCGCGGACCTGATCGACCGACCGGGCGCCGAGCGCTGGGCCGCGCTCGAAGCGCTCGCGCCGGCCGGGCTGTTGGTGCCTCGGCTGGTCACCGGGGACGACGCGGCCGCGAACGCGTTCTTCGCCGACGCGGTCGCGCGTGGGCACGAGGGCGTGCTGGTCAAGTCGCCGGACACCCCCTACACGGCGGGTCGGCGCGGCGCCGGGTGGGTCAAGGTCAAGCCGCGGCACACCCTGGACCTGGTGGTGCTGGCCGCCGAGTGGGGCCACGGGCGTCGGCGCGGGACGCTGAGCAATCTGCACCTGGGCGCTCGGGATCCGGGCGGGGACGGGTTCGTGATGCTCGGCAAGACGTTCAAGGGGCTCACCGACGAGTTGCTCGCGTGGCAGACCGAGCGGTTGCAGGAATTGGCCGTCCGCCGCGACGACTGGACCGTATGGGTACGGCCCGAACTCGTGGTCGAGATCGCCTTCGACGGCCTGCAGACCAGTACCCGCTATCCGGGCGGATTGGCACTGCGGTTCGCCCGGGTGCTGCGCTACCGCGAGGACAAGACCGCGGCAGAGGCGGACGACATGGACACGGTCCGCGCGTTGGCCGCCGATCGACCCGATCGACCCGATCGACCCGATCGACCCGATCGACCCGACCGAGCCGACTGAGTCGACCGAGTCGACCGACCCGACCGCGCCCAGTCCGCCGACGCCGCCCGGGTCACCCCGCCCCGCCCCCGCGCGGCCGATACAGGGCCCGCGCGTTGTCGTGCAGCACGGCGCCGGCCAGATCCGGGCCGGCCGCCTCCGCGATCAGGTCGAGATCGCTGTCCCGGAACGGCCTGGGCGCCCGGGTGGACGGCAGGTCGGTACCGGCCACCAGCGCGTGCGGGGCGACGGCGAGCACGGCCCGCAGCGCGGCGGGTACGTCCAGGTCGCCCCGGCCGAAACCGGTGGCCTTGACGTAGGCCCCGCGCTCGACCAGGCGCAGCAGTTGCGGCAGGCCCTCCCGGGACAGGCCCAGGTGGTCGATGCTCAGCTTCGGCAGCGTGGCCACGACGGGCGCCAGGTCGGGCAGGTCGCGGGCGTCGAGGTACAACTCGACATGCCACCCGACCAGGTCGTGCACCCGACGGGCGAGCCGGGGCAACTCCTCGATCCGCGCGGATCCGCCACGACGGATGTTGTACCGGATCGCCCGCACGCCCGCCGCGTCCAGCTCGCGGATCGTGTGATCCGCGACGTCGGCCGGGAGTCGGGCGACCCCCACGAAGCCCGGACCCAGCCGGCGCAGCGCGTCGAGCAGATGGGTGCGATCGAGGCCCTGGAACGAACCGGACACCACCGCGCCACCGGTCACGCCGAGCGAGGCGACCCGGGCCAGGTAGTCGGCGACGGTGAAGGTCGGCGGCAGGTAGCCGTGATTGGCGACGAGCGGGAAGCGCGGATCGACGATGTGCAGGTGCGCGTCGAACACCGGCCGCGTGACCGCCGAACGCCCGGTCACCGGCTGCTCGCGGGTGTGCGCCGACGCGGATCGAACACGACACGGCCTCCGATGTGGCGCGGGAGCGGCTCGGTCACGCATACCGTAACCGCTCGACCACGCCGCATCCGGTAATGGCTCGACGACGCCGGGCCACCGGAGCCGCATAACGTATCCAAGAGCCCGCCGGCAGGCGAGTATTGGTGCCGGCCGTTCCGGGCAGGCGCCTGGCGCGGAGAGCGTCGACGAGGGTGGGGAGGGCCGAGGACGATGGCCGAGTTGTTGCTCGGTCCCGTGCTGCGGCACGTGGATCGTACGAGTGCCACCGTGTGGGTGGAGACCGACGGGCCGTGCGTGGTGACCGTGGCGTGCGAGGACGGCGTGGCCGAGGCCGGCACCTGGAACGTGTTCGGGCACCACTACGTGCTGGTGGTGCTCGACGGGCTGGCCCCCGGGCGGTCGCGGGAGTACCGGGTGTTGCTGGACGGGCGGGTGTGCTGGCCGCAGGAGCACTCGACCCAGCCGCCGAGCGTGCTGCGTACCGCCTCGGACGAGGTCCAGCAGGACCTGAACGTGGTGTTCGGGTCCTGTCGCTGGTCGAGTCCGCCGAGCACCGAGGCGGGCGAGGAGCGCCGGATGGACCCGGACGCGCTGGACACGCTGGCCCGCCGGCTGATGCGCTCGCCGGACGAACCGCTGCCGGACGCCCTGCTGTTGCTCGGCGATCAGGTGTACGCGGACGAGACCTCGCGCGCGATGCGGAACCGGCTCGCGCGGCGGCGTGACCTGACCAAGGCGCCGGGGCCGCAGATCGCCGACTTCGAGGAGTACACGCTGCTCTATCACGAGTCGTGGTCCGATCCACAGATCCGTTGGTTGTTGTCCACGGTGCCGAGCGCGATGATCTTCGACGACCACGACGTGATCGACGACTGGAACACCTCGCACGCGTGGCGCACCGAGATGGCCGCCACCGACTGGTGGTCCGAGCGGATCGCGGGCGCGCTCGCGTCGTACTGGATCTACCAGCACGTGGGCAATCTCGACCCGGCCGCGCTGGCGCGCGACGAACTGCTCGCGGCGGTCCGGGCAGCGGCGCCGGGCGAGGATGTCGGGCCGCTGCTACACGAGTTCGCCCTGCGCGCGGACGCCGAGGCGGACGGCAAAAGCGGGACGCGGTGGAGTTATCGACGCGACTTCGGCCGGACCCGCCTGTTGATGGTCGACTCGCGCGCGGGCCGCGTGCTCACCGGCGACGGCCGGGCGATGATCGGCGCGGACGAGCTGGCCTGGATCACCGAACAGGCGGACGAGGGCGGCTACGACCACCTGCTGATCGGCACCTCGCTGCCCTGGCTGCTGCCGCACGGCATCCACGACCTGGAGTCGTGGAACGAGGCGCTGTGCGCGGGTGCCCGGGGGCCGCGGGTCGCGGCGTGCAGCGAGTGGCTGCGACGGGCGGGCGACCTGGAGCACTGGGCCGCGTTCCGTGAGTCGTTCGAGGCGTTGTCCGCGCTGATCGGCCGGATCGCCCTGCACGGGCCCCGCGCGGGTGGGCCGCCGCCGGCGACCGTGTGCGTGTTGTCCGGGGACGTGCACCACGCGTACGCGGCCGAGGTGTATTGGCCCGTCCCGGGGGAGGGGCCGGGGGCCGGGGATGACCGGGGCGAGTCGGCCCGGGTCTACCAGTTGACCTGCTCGCCGGTGCACAACTCGGTCCCGCCCGCGATCCGGGTCGGCTTCCGTTTCGGCTGGGGCCGCACCGCGACCGGACTGGGCCGCGTCCTGGCCCGACACGCGCGACTGGCCCCGCTGCCGGTCGAGTGGACGAAGCTGGGCGGACCATGGTTCGGCAACCACCTGATGACGCTCACGCTGCGCGGCCGCCGGGCCGGCCTGGCACTGGACCGCGCCCAGGGCGGCCGGCGAAACCGCGCCGCGTACCTGCGCCGGGTGGGCCGGGCGACCCTACGGGAGCGATGAGCGCGGTTCCCCAGGCCGGCCCACCCCGGCACCCGCGACGGGCGCGCAGCGGGCTCAGGCGTGGTCGATCACCACATTGCCCATGAAGCTGCCCTGGCGGTAGTAGCGCAGTGCCTCCGGAACCTCGTCGAAGGACAGCTCGCGGTGGATCGGCAGGCGCAGCCGGGCCACCTCCACCGCGCGATTCAGCGCCTCGAACTGCGCCCGGCTGCCCACCGCGAGCGGACGCAACACCGCGCCCACCGTGAACAACGCCGCCGCGGCGGGCGACGCGTCGGAGGCGTCCGCGCCCAACCGGTGCCCGGCGAAGGCGATCTCGCCGCCGAGCGCGGTCGCCGCGAGCGACTGGGTCGGCTCGCCCGCGACGTCCACCACCCGGTCGACCCCGCGCCCGCCGCTCACCCGCCGCACCCGCTCGCCCCAGCACGGGTGTTCGCGGTAGTCGACCACCTCGTCCGCACCCAGCGCCCGCAGCCGCGCCGCCTTGTCCGGACTCGACGTGGTGGCGATCACCCGCGCGCCGAACAGCTTGGCGAACTGCACCGCGAACAACGACACGGCACCGGTGCCCAGGGTCGGCACCGTCTCGCCGGGCAACAACGCCCGGCCCCCGGTCAACGCGTTCCACGCGGTCACCGCGGTCAGCGGGAAGGCGGCGGCCTCCGCGAAGGACAGATGCCCGGGAAGGTGCACCAGGGCCTGTTCGCCGACCACCGCGAACTCGGTCAGCACGCTGTCGCGCGAACTGCCCAACTGCGCGGCGCGATCCAGGGCGAACGGCCCGTCGATCCAGTCCGGGAACACGGTCGCGGCCACCCGGTCGCCCGGCCGTACCCGGGTGACGCCCGCGCCGATCGCGACCACCTCGCCGACCCCGGCACCACCGGGGACGGTGTCCGGCAGCACCGGCAGCGGGTGGTGCCCGTCCAGGACCAGCAGTTCCCGCCGACTCTGCGAGGTCGCCCGGATCCGGACCGACACCTCACCGGGGCCCGGCTCGGGCCGCTCGTGCCCACGCAGGGCGAGGCCGTCGATGCCGGCACCGGGCCGCAGGTGACAGCTCTTCATCAAGGTGCCCTCCCGGACCGATCGGCCCACCCGTTCGGCGGGCCGTGGGAAGGATCATGCGAGCGGCGCCCGAGCCGGACAATTCCCGCGAGGGAATTGCCGGCGATACCCTCGGCTGCCTAGAACTGCCCCATGAGCACCACGACGACCCGGACCCACGGCCCGGACTTCCCCGCCGAGTTGCGCCGCTGGCGCACCGCCCGACGGCTGAGCCAACTCGAACTCGCCGCCCGCGCGGAGACCTCCCAACGGCATCTCAGCTTCATCGAGAGCGGCCGATCCCGCCCCGGCCGCACGATGATCATCCGACTCGCCGAATCGCTCGGCCTGTCCCTGCGCGAGCGCAACGCGCTGCTGCACACCGCCGGATACGCGCCGGTCTTCCCCGAATCCGACCTGGACGCACCGATGTTGCGCCCGGTCCACGACGCGCTGCGCGCGGTACTCGAAGGCCATCTGCCCTACCCGGCGATGGTGTTGCGTCCGTACGGGCAGATCGTGGCCGCGAACGCGGCGATCGACGTGCTGACCGAGGGAGCGTCCCCGGAACTGCTCCGGTCCCCGATGAACATGTTGCGGCTGATGCTGCATCCCGAGGGCATGGCGCCGCGGGTGCGCAACCTGAACGCGTGGGGCCGGCACGTGCTGGAGAACATGCGCGCCCAGGCGCTGCGCAGCCCGGATCCGCTCCTGGACGCCTTCATCGAGGAACTGCGCGGCTACGTCCCGGATGCCGAACTCGGCCCCGACCACCTGGGCTTCGCGGTCCCGCTGCGCCTGGCCGAGCCCGACGGCGCGGGCGAGCTGCGCCTGCTGACCACGCTGACGTCCTTCGCGACGGCCACCGACGTCACCCTGGCCGAACTGCATCTGGAGGCGTTCCTGCCCGCCGACGAGGCCACCGCCGCGGTCCTGCGCCGCCGGGCGACGGCACGCCCTTGAGCGGATCCGCCGGCACGGCCGCCCGCACACGACGAGAGCGCCGTGCCGGCCCGTTTCCGGGACGACAGGCGCTCTCGTCGTGTGCGGTGCCGCAGGCTCAGAAGTCCTCGTCGAAAGACACCGATCCGGTGACCGCGACCTGGTACGCGGAGACCCGCCGCTCGAAGAAGTTGGACAACTCCTGCACGTCCTGGAGCTCCATGAAGCCGAACGGGTTCGCCGAGCCGTAGACCGGGGCCATGCCCAACTGGGCCAGCCGGCGGTCGGCCACGTGCTCCAGGTAGGAGCGCATGTCCGCGACCGTCATCCCGGACACGCCGCCCTGGAGCAGATCCTCGGCGAACGCCGTCTCCGCCTCGACCGCCTCGGCCAGCATGCGCCGGACGTCCTCGGCGAGTTCGTCGTCGAACAGGTCCGGCTCCTCGGCCCGCACCGTCTCCACGACGGAGAAGGCGAAGTCCATGTGCGCGGACTCGTCGCGGAAGACCCAGTTGGTGCCCGAGGCGAGACCGTTGAGCAGCCCGCGCGAGCGCAGGAAGTAGACGTAGGCGAAGGCGCCGTAGAAGAACAGGCCCTCGATGCACGCCGCGAAGCAGATCAGGTTGAGCAGGAACTGCCGCCGGTCCTCCCGCGATTCGAGCCGGTCCAGGCCCATCGCCGAGTCGATCCAGCGGAAGCAGAACTCCGCCTTGCGCCGGATCGAGGGAATGTGCTCGACCGCGGCGAACGCCTGCTCGCGCTCCTCGTGGTCGGGCATGTAGGTGTCCAGCAGGGTCAGGTAGAACTGCACATGGACGGCCTCTTCGAAGAGTTGCCGCGACAGGTACAACCGGCCCTCGGGCGAGTTGATGTGCCGGTACAGGTTCAGCACCAGATTGTTCGCCACGATCGTGTCACCGGTCGCGAAGAACGCGACCAGGCGCTGCACGAGGTGGCGTTCGGCCGGGCTGAGCTTGTCCAGGTCGGCGAGGTCGCTGTGCAGGTCGACCTCTTCGACCGTCCAGGTGTTGCGGATCGCCGCGCGGTACTTCTCGTAGAAGTCCGGATACTGCATCGGACGCAGCGTGAGGTTCATTCCGGGATCGAGCAGGCTCACGTGCACGCCTCACAGGCTTCGGGGTTCTCCAGCGAGCAGGCGATGACCTCGAGGTCCGAGATCTCCTCGACCGGTGCGGCCGCCGCCTGGGCCGGCACGGTCGCCTGCTGGATCCGCGTCGCGGGGCGCGAACGCAGGTAGTACGTGGTCTTCAGGCCGGTCGACCACGCGTAGCGATACATCGAGGACAGCTTGCCGATGGTCGGGTCGGCCATGAACAGGTTCAGCGACTGCGACTGGTCGATGTACGGCGAACGAGCCGCCGCCAGGTCGATCAGCGCGCGCTGCGGAAGCTCCCACGCGGTGCGGTACAACTCGCGCACGTCGGCCGGGAGTTCGGCGATGCCCTGGACCGAGCCCTCGGCACGCTTGATCCGGTCGCGGACCTGCGGGGTCCACAGGCCGCGGGCCTTGAGCTCGCGCACCAGGTAGGCGTTGATCTGGAGGAACTCGCCGGACAACGTCTCGCGCTTGAACAGGTTCGACACCTGCGGCTCGATGCACTCGTAGGCGCCCGCGATCGAGGCGATCGTCGCGGTCGGCGCGATCGCCACCAGCAGCGAGTTGCGCAACCCGTGCTCGGCCACCCGGGTGCGCAGCGCGTCCCAGCGCTTGGTCTGCGTGGGGTACACGCCCTCCCACAGGTCCGGCTGGAGCCGACCGCGCGCGGCGTGCGTCTCGGCGTAGGCCGGGTGCGGGCCGTGCACCTCGGCGAGCGCCGAGGAGGTCTCCAGCGCGGTGAGGTAGATCTCCTCGGAGATCAGCGTGGACAACTCGCGCGCCTCGGCCGAGTCGAACGGCAGGCCGAGCGTGAAGAACACGTCCTGCAGGCCCATCAGACCCAGACCCACCGGACGCCAGCGCGGGTTGGACGCGGCGGCCTGCTCGGTCGGGTAGTAGTTGATGTCGATCACGCGGTCCAGGAAGACCACCGCGGTGCGGACCGTCGCGCGCAGCTTGTCCCAGTCCATGCCCTCCCCGGCGACCACGTGCGCGCCGAGGTTGACCGAGCCGAGGTTGCACACGGCCGTCTCGCCGTCGCTGGTGACCTCCAGGATCTCGGTGCACAGGTTGGACAGGTGCACCACGTTGCCCGGCTCCGCGGCCTGGTTGCAGGTGCGGTTGGCGGCGTCCTTGAAGGTCATCCAGCCGTTGCCGGTCTGCGCGAGCGTGCGCATCATCCGGGCGTACAGGTCGCGGGCGGGCAACTGCCGGACGAACCGGCCGTCCCGCTCGGCGGCTTCGTAGACCTTGTCGAACTCGGCGCCCCACAGGTCCGGCAGTTCGGGCAGCTCGTTCGGGTCGAACAGCGACCAGACGCCGTCCTCCTCGACCCGGCGCATGAACAGGTCCGGCACCCAGTTGGCCAGGTTGAGGTTGTGCGTGCGGCGCGCGTCCTCGCCGGTGTTCTCGCGCAGTTCGAGGAACTCCAGGATGTCCGGGTGCCAGGTCTCCAGGTAGACGCAGGCCGCGCCCTTGCGCCGGCCGCCCTGGTTGACCGCGGCCACCGACGAGTCGAGCGTCTTGAGCCACGGCACGATGCCGTTGGAGTGCCCGTTGGTGCCCCGGATCAGCGAGCCGCGCGAACGCACCCGCGACCAGGCCACACCGATGCCGCCGGCGAACTTCGACAGCCGGGCGATCCGCCCGTACATCTCGTAGATCGACTCCAGCTCGTCCTTGGGCGAGTCGAGCAGGTAGCACGAGGACATCTGGGTGTGCACCGTGCCGGAGTTGAACAACGTCGGCGAACTGGGCAGGTAGGCCAGCGAGGACATCAGCCGGTAGAAGCCGATCGCCTCGCCGGGCTCCTGGGCCAGGCCGCATGCGACGCGCAGCAGGAAGTGTTGCGGCGTCTCGACCACCTTGCGCGAGACCGGGTGGCGCAGCAGGTAGCGGTCGTACACGGTGCGCAGGCCGAAGTACTCGAACCGGCGGTCGCCCTCGACGTCCACGGCGGCGTCCAACTCGGCGGCGTGCCGGGCGACGAACGCCGCGGTCTCCGCGCCGATGATGCCCTCCCGGCGGCCCAGCGCGATGCCGGCGCTGAACGAACCGGCGCCGGCCTCGAACGCCTCGTCGGCGATCCGGCCGGCGAGCAGGCGCGCGGCGAGCCGCGAGTAGCCGGGCTCCTCGGCGATCAGTTCGGCGGCGGTACGCACCGCCAGGTCCGCGGCGGCGGCCCGGTCCGCGCCCTCGTTCAGACCCGCGACGACCCGGCGGACGACCCGATCCGGATCGACCTCCGGCAGATCGCGCGCCTGGGTGCGCACCAGGGTCGCGAGTTGCTCCTCGGGGCTTTCGTCGATCCGCATCCGGGTCGTGCCCACGCTGTCCACAACGGTCACGTGCTCTCTCCTCGCGAGCTCGTACGTACAGTGACCCCGCGCCCGAGGGCACGGGCAGCCGGCAGGTATTCGGACTCGCGGGCATGCCGGGGCACCACCGGGCACGACGTGCTCGGCGGACCGCGGAGTTCCCCATGGTCGTCGGGCCCCGAATGCCTCTCGGCGTTCGGCGCTCCAGGACGACGTTCGTTCCCGCTCACCGTTGCGGGGCAGTCCCGGCTTCGCACCGGGTTCCCTCTTGCCTCGCCGTTCCGCTGAACTCGGAACGGCGAACCAGCTACGTCGCAGAGCATATATGTAGTGGCGGGGTGGTCGTCGCACCCCCAGGTGTTGTGTCGTGTCGCGATTCTCGACGTACCACGGACCGCCGCCGGGGCGGCGGTGGGGTGGTTCGCCCCGGGACGCGTGGGACGCGCGGTGCGCGGATCAGGGGCGACCGGTGCGCGGCCCGGGCCGGGCCGGGCGCGCGTGCCGGGCCGGTCGGTCGTGCGGTCGGTCCACCGGTCGCGGCACCTCCCGACCCGAGTCGCGCCACTCGGCGACCAACGCCTCGTAAACGGGGGTCTCGAACGTCTCGGTGGGCCACGGCCCGAACGGGGCTCGCAGGATCTTCATGCCGACCCAACCGTGCAAGACGGCGTGAAGTAACCACCAACCGGGTGATGCCACTCGGTCGGTTGACGTGTCGACTCGGATACAGGTCGTCGAAACGGACCCGACCCGCCCGTCACGCGGGCGGCGCGCCGCCCGGTCCGGGTGGGGCCGCCGAATCCGGGCCCGGGTCCGGATCGCTCGCCACCCGCAGTTCGGCGAACGCCTCGGCCAGCGCCGCCGCCGTCCAGTGCGCGTTCAGGCCGCTGGGATTGGGCAACACCCAGATCCCGGTGTCGCCGATCGTCTCGGGCTGCCGGCCGACCACCGCCTTGGGCCGGCCGAAGCCGGTCCGGTACGCACCGATGCCCAGCACCGCCAGCCAGGCCGGTCGGTACGCGTGCACCCGGGCGGTGAGCGCCGCGCCGCCCGCCCGGTACTCGTCCTTGGTCAACTCGTCCGCGCGGGCGGTGGTGCGGGCCACCACGTTGGTGATGCCGAGGCCGAGTGCGAGCAACCGCTGCTGCTCGGTCGGCGCGAGCAGCCGGGGCGTGAACCCGCTCGCGTACAGCGCGGGCCAGAACCGGTTCCCGGGCCGGGCGAAGTGCCGGTCGGTGGCCCCGGACCACAGGCCCGGGTTGATCCCGCAGAACAACACCCGAAGGTTGGGCCCGATCACGTCCGGGATGCTCCGGCCGTGTGCGGCGGCCATCTCGGCGGCGGTGGGATTGCGGCCCGGCGGGATCGGCAGCACGAGCGGCCGCTCGGGAGCCGGCTCGGGTTCCGGCCCGCTCACGGCGCGTCCGCGATCATCGAGGTGCCCACCGACCGGAAGCCGAGCCGGCCGTACATCCGGGCCACGTCCTCGTCGCCCGCGGACAGGAACACCGTCTCGCTCCCGTCGTCGAGCGCGTGCCCGGCCAGCTCCCAGGTCACCGCCGCCGCGAGGCCGCCGCGTCGGGCCGCGGGGAGGGTGGCCACGCCGACGATCTCGGTGGTGTCGTACAGATGCTGGTAGCTGCCCACGCACAACGGTCCGGTCGGGCCGTACGCGGCGTACATCACCGTCTCGCCGGAGCGCAGCCGCTCGTTGAGGTAGGACAGCAGGTCCGGGTCCTGGCCCAGGGCGGCGGTGTCCCGCTCGGTCGGACCGTCGGTGCCGGACGCGGTGCCCGGATTCGCGAAGCCGACCGCCGCGACGCTGTGCACGATCGCCAGATCGGTCGCGTCCGCCCGGATCCGACGCACCGTCACCAGGTCCGGCAGGAACGGTCGTTCGGCGGGGCGTTCGGCGGGATCGAGCACCATCAGCGGGTGCTCGTGCACATGCAACTCGGCCTCGATCGCGGCCGCGCGCAGCGCGGGGGTGGTCTCGTCGACCCATTCGAACGACTCGGGCACTTTCAACTCTCTCTGTCGTGCCCGCACCGCGCGTACATCCGCGGCGGTGGGCTCGACGGAGCCGCCGAGCGTGGGACGTGCGTACCGGGGCCAGCCCTGGCCATCCCGGACGAACAGGGTCAGTCCGCCGAATGTCTCCGCGTGAGCGGCCCGACGTGCGACCGCGTCGTAGAACGTCTCCAGATGTGCGCGCACCTCGGCGGCGGACTTCGGCATGCGGGCCAGTGTGACACGAACACCCTTTTCGCTACCGGCGGAGGCCGCGCCGGCGACGGAACGAGCGGCCGCGCCCGCGGGCGGTAATCCCGTTGGCCCGCTCGATCCCGCGGCACACAATGGCGGGCATGGCCATTTCGCTGCATCACATCGTGATCGACGCACACGACCTGCCCGGCCTCGCCCGCTTCCGGGCCGACGTGCTGGGGTGGGAGATCCTGTCGGAGCGCGAGCGCGAGGTGGTCGTCGGGACCGAGCCGGGCGCGCCGATCGGCATCTGTTTCATGCCGGTGACCGAGGTCAAGGCGGTCAAGAACCGGCTGCACCTGGACCTGACCCCGGGCGCCGGACCCGGCGAGCGGGAGGCGGAGATCGAGCGGGTCCTCGCCCTCGGCGCCCGCCGCGTGGACGTCGGCCAGACCGGCGACGAGTCGTGGACGGTACTGGCCGACCCCGAGGGCAACGAATTCTGTGTCGTGCGAGCCAAACGCACCCTGATCGGATGAGCGTCGCCGCGCTCGATCACGGAGACCCGGGGCGCCGCCCGTGAACCCGGGCCGCGCGCACGAAAATCCGGGGTGAACGCACCGGACTCGCCGACGAGCGCGGCACGTTCGCCCCGGATCGTCGGATCAGCCGGTGTTGTCGGGCGAGTTGCTCGGCGGGTTGCCCGGGCCCTGCCCGCTGCCGCCGCGCCGACGGCCGAGCCGGTCGCGCACGAGCCGACGGCCCTGCTCGACCTGACGCGGATTGCGGCGGATGTAACCCTGGATCTTCTTGAGCGTCTTCGACAGCGAACTCATGTCGTGGTCCCTCCCTGAAGCCCGGACAGACGGGCCGCGGCGTCCCCGAGGGCGCCGATATCAGCTTTTTGCCCCGGTCCGGCCCGGATACGCGGTCGGTGCTCGCGCAATCGGCCCGATCCCGGCCGCCGCCGGCCCGGTAGCCTGCGGACATGCCGCACGTGATATCGGTGAACCTGGCCCGGCCGCGCCCCAACCCGACCGGGTCCGGGGTCGAAACGACCGGGATCGACAAACGACCCGTCGACCACGCGGTCTCCGTGCGCCCGCCCGGACCCGGAGCCGAGGAACCGGGCAGCGGCCTGGTCGGCGACCGGGTATTCGACCGACAACACCACGGCGGACACGATCAGGCCGTCTACGCCTATGGCCGCGAGAACCTCGACATGTGGGCCGGCGAGCTCGGGCGCGAACTGGGCAACGGCAGCTTCGGCGAGAACCTCACCACCTCCGGCCTGGACCTGGAGGCCGCGCTGATCGGTGAGCGCTGGCGAGTGGGCGCCGCCGGACCGCTGTTGGAGGTGTCCGCCCCGCGCATCCCGTGTGCGACCTTCGCGCTGTGGCTGGACGAGCGGCGCTGGGTACGCAGGTTCACCGAACGCGCCCTGCCGGGCACCTACCTTCGGGTGATCGAACCGGGCGAGATCGTCGCGGGGGACGGGATCACGATCGTCTCCCGCCCCGCCCACGACCTCACCATCGGCGAGTGTTTCCGGGCCCTGACCACCGAGGCCGACCTGCTGCCACGACTGCTCGACGTCGCGGAACTGCCCGAGTACGCACGCGAGGTGGCCCGCAAGCGCACCGCCCCGGCACCCGCACCCGAGCCGGCACCCGCGCCGGACCGGGCCGGATAGGCCGCGGCGCCGGTTACGCGGTGGCCGGGTGGCTCCGATCGGTGGCCAGCTTGATCGCGAGACCGCCCAGGACGGTGCCCATCAGGTAGCGCTGAATCCGCAGCCAGGACGGCCGCCGGGCCAGGAACACCGCGATGGTGCCGGCCGCGAGCACCAGGATCGTGTTCACCGTGAGACTGATCAGGATCTGGATGCTGCCCAGCGCGAATCCCTGGAGCAGCACGTGTCCGGCGGCCGGATCGACGAACTGCGGGATCAGCGACAGGTACATGATCGCGGCCTTGGGGTTCAACAGGTTCGTCAACAGACCCATGGTGAACAGCCGCCGATTCGAGTCCGGCGCCAGTTCCTGCGGCGCGAACGCCGACACGCCACCGGGCCGCAGCGCCTGCCAGGCGAGCCAGCCGAGATAGGCCGCGCCGGCGAGCTTGACCGCCGTGTACAACTCCGGCACCACCAGGAACACCGCGGACAGACCGAGGTTGGCCATCGACATGTAGATCAGGAAGCCGAGCCCCACGCCGAGCAGCGACACCAGGCCGGCCCGGCGGCCCTGGGTGATGCTGCGCGAGGTCACGTACATCATGTTCGGCCCGGGCGTCAGCACCATCCCGAGCGCCACCGCGCTCACCCCGAGTATCGCGCCGGTCCCGATCACACGTGCCCCCGCTGGTGGTACGGGCGGTCGCCGCAACCGTCGCCGCCGCCGTTCGTTGGTCGGGCAATTGTGTCCGGCCCCCGCATTTCCCGGCAACCGGGTTCGCCAAGAGGGCGTCGGGCAGGCTGCCCGACGGCGCGAAAAAAACCCGTGGCAGGCTCGGCGCTCATCCGTCATCCTGGTGCGCGATGGGGATGATGGACAGCATGGCCGCCAAGGTGGCGCACGGCGCCACCGTCGAGTTTCGCCCGCGCGGGGCCTCCATGGTCCCGCTTATTCGCAGTCGCCAACTCGTGACCGTCGCGCCGGTCGACCCGGCCCGCCTCGAAATCGGTGACATCGTGCTCGCCCGGGTCGCCGGAAAGATGTACCTCCACCTGGTCTCCGCGCTGGACGGCGCCCGTGCGCGCGTGCAGATCAGCAACAACCGGGGCCGCGCCAACGGCTGGACGTCGCAGGCCCGCGTCTACGGGATCTGCGTGTCGGTGGACGGCGTCCCGCGCCCGAGCGCCTCCCGGAAGGTGCGTGCGCCGGTGTCCATGGAGTAACAGGCACCGGGGTCGGCCGGGACACCGGACAACGCACCCGATCGCGCGTGATCCGCGCGCCCCCGATGGGGTTGGTCCGGTGCGCTTGAAGGTAGAGATTCAGCCATGAAGAAGCTGATCAACGCCGCCCGCGACGTCGTCCCCGAGATGCTCGAGGGACTCGCCCTCGCCCATCCCGACATCGCGCTGCTGGCCGATGCGAACGTCGCGCTGCGCGCCGACGCCCGGGCCCACGCCGAGCGCGGCCGAGTCGCGGTGATCTCCGGTGGCGGAGCCGGCCACGAACCCGCGCACGCGGGCTATGTCGGGCCCGGGATGCTCACCGCGGCCGTGTCGGGGGACGTGTTCACCTCCCCGTCCACCGACACCATCCTGGCCGCGATCCGCACGGTCGCCGGGCCGGCGGGCGTGTTGCTGGTGGTCAAGTCGTACACCGGGGACCGGCTCAACTTCGGGCTCGCCGCCGAGCTGGCGCGGGCCGAGGGGATCGCGGTCGAGACCGTCGTGGTCGCCGACGACGTGGCGCTCGCGACCGGCGACGACACCGCGGGCCGACGCGGGATCGCCGGGACGGTGTTCGTGCACAAGGTCGCGGGCGCGGCGGCGGAGGCCGGCGCGAGTCTGGCCGAGGTCGCGGCCGAGGCGACGGCCGCGGCGCGCGCGGTCGGCACGATGGGCGTCGCGCTGACCCCGTGCACGGTGCCGGCGGCCGGCCGGCCCGGGTTCGAACTCGGCGAGGACGAGGTCGAACTGGGCCTGGGCATCCACGGCGAGGCGGGCGTGCGGCGGGACAGGATCGCCCCCGCCGACGACTTCGTCACCGAACTGCTCGACCGGATCGTCGGGGAGACCGGCCTGGCCGCCGGCGACCGGGTCGCGCTGCTGGTCAACAACCTCGGCGGCACGCCCACGATGGAACTGGACATCGTGCTGCGCGGCGCGGCGCACGACCTCGCGCGTCGGGGCCTGGTCCTGGAACGAGCCTGGCGCGGCCCGTTCCTGACCGCGCTGGAGATGGCCGGCATGTCGCTGTCCCTGCTCCGGGTCGACGACGCGCGGTTGGCCCGACTGGACGCGGCCACCTCGGCGCCGGCCTGGCCGACCCCGGTGGTCGGCCGGGTGGGCGCGGTCACCGTGCTGCCGGCCGCGCCCGCGCCCGGCAGCGCCGACGCCGGCACCCCGCTGACCGAACCGACCCCGCTGACCCGCGCGATCGAGGCCGTGTGCGCGGCGCTGACCGAGGCCGAACCGCACCTGACCGAGCTGGACCGGATCGTCGGCGACGGCGACCTGGGCATCAGCCTGGAGCGCGGGGCGGAGGCGATCCGGCGCGAGTTGCCCGGGTACGGCGGCGGTACGCCGGCCGCCGTGCTGCGCGGCCTGGCGGACACCGTGCGGCGGGCGCTCGGCGGTACGTCCGGTCCGCTGTACTCGGTGCTGCTGCTGCGTGCGGCCGCGGTCGTCGCGCAGGACACCGGGCCGCGCGGGTGGCGCGAGGCACTGGCCGCGGGGGCGCGGGCGATCGGCGAACTCGGCGGTGCGCAGGTCGGCGACCGGACCATGCTGGACGCCCTGATACCGGCGGGTGAGGCGCTCGTGGGCGGCGCGAGTCTGGCCGAGGCGATCGACGCGGCCGCGGCCGGCACCGAGGAGACGGCCGGCCACAGCGCCCGCCGGGGCCGCAGCAGCTACCTCGGCGACCGGGCGATCGGCACCGTCGACCCGGGCGCCGAGGCGGTGGTGATCTGGCTGCGCGCGATCGCCGACGCGCTGGACGGCGAGGAGGAGAACGGGTAACCACCGATCCGGCCGGGCCGCCCACCCCCGCGCCCACCGGCGCCGGGACGTGGCCGGCGGCCCGGCCGGGTACACCGATCGCCCGGCCGGGCAGGGGAGTTCGAGCCGCGTTCCCGGCTGTCCGGGACGCGACCGGATCCCGCCGCCGGTGCCGAGACACCCGCCCGTTCCTTCGAACCTCGATACCCGGCGCGCCGGTTCGGGTTCAGTCCGCCATAGCCGTCGCCGCGAGGTCGCGCAGGCATTCGTAGGCGACCTGGACGAACGGTGCCCGCGGCCCCGCCGCAGTGTTCACCAGTGCCGCCAGCCCGACCCCGGCCTGCGGGCTGAAACCGACGAACGCGCTGAAGCCGCGCGTCGCTCCACCATGGAAGATCAGATCGTGCCCGGTGCGGGGGCGCAGGTTCCAGACCAGACAGAGCCGATCGTCGGAGTGCGGCGGGATCAACCGCGGTTGCCGCACCCGGACCAACGCCTCGGCGAGCGTGGCCGGTTGCACGTCGGCCGGCGCCAGGTGTGCGGCGAGATACCGGGTCAGGTCCGTCCCGGTGCTGCGCAGTGCCCCCGCCGCCGGCAGCCCCGGCATCCGCCACGGCGGTCGCGGCCGGCCGTGCAGATACCCGGTCACCTGCGGCCCGTTCGGGTCGCACGTGGTCATCGTCAGGCCCAGCGGCACACCCAGTCGGGCGACCAGCAGATCCGGGTAGGGCTGCCCGGCGGCCCGCGCGAGCGCGTGCCCGAGCAGGCCCACGCCCAGGTTCGAATAGCACACCCGGGTGCCCGGACGCGCGTGTGGCCGGGCCCGGCCCAGCAGCGCGAACAGCCGCTTCTCGTCGTAGCCCGCGTACGGATTCGAGTACCACGCCGGCAGTGCCGTGCGCAGCGAACCGCGCGGGAGCCGGGGCAGCCCCGAGGTGTGCGTG
Source organism: Embleya sp. NPDC059213 (assembly GCF_042754445.1). NCBI lineage: Bacteria > Bacillati > Actinomycetota > Actinomycetes > Kitasatosporales > Streptomycetaceae > Embleya > Embleya sp. NPDC059213. The sequence continues at coordinate 30,276 of NZ_JBHZAV010000071.1, read as the reverse complement.
GCCAGGTGCAGCAGCGTGACGTTCGAGGACCAGCGCGGTCGCGCGGTCGGCGGCAGGTAGGTGATCAGCGGATCGTCCAACCGGGCCTCCCCGCGCGCGACCGCGTCGGCGAGCAACAGCGCGGTGAACGTCTTGGTCACCGAGCCCAGTTCGAAACGGGAGTCCGCGTCCACCGCCGACCCGCGACACACCACCGAGGGTTCGCCCGCCCGGACGGTGGCCACCACGAGCGCACTCGACGCCGGGGTGGCCCGCAGCAGCGGCACGATCGGCGCCGCGTACGCGTCGCTCACCCGAGTGTGGGCGCGGGCGCGGTGCCCAACGAACGGGCCAGCGTGACGGTGCCGGCCACGATCGCCACCACCGCCGTGTGTTCGTGGTCCTTGAACGCCCGCTCCGGATCCTCGTCCACCGGGTCCGCGTCGCGCGGGAGCAGTCCGCTGGGATGTTGCGCCGCCGCGAGGGTCTGCCAGCCCTGGGCGTCGCACACCGGTTCGGCCAGGCACGCGTCGACGATCAACAACTCGCCCACCAGGTCGTATTGGGCGACCTCGGCCCACACGTCGACCCAGACCGGCAACCACACCCGCAGGTAGTCGCGGATCTCGGTGGGCAACAGCTCGGGGTGCGCCCCCCAGTCGGTGATGTGGAACACCGCGTGCGTCATGTGGTACGCGGTCATCCAGTCGATCACCCACGGCTCGGGGGTCATCCCCAGCCACGTATCGGCGGCGAGCGCGGGCCAGTCCGGTCGATGGGTCAACCCCGCGACCCGACTCGCGTTGGCCACCGCGAGTCGGCGGTTGGGCATCATCTCGATCGCGTGCACCGACCGCAGCTCGTTCAGATGCGCCAGCAGACGATCCATCCGCTCGTGTCGGATGCCGGCCCGGACGAAGTGCGCGTACGTCTCCAGCGGATCGGTCACCAACGGGTGCCGCACCTGGCGTTCGTACAGGAAGTCCCCGTCGCGGAACTGTCCCCACGCGAACTCGACCAACGCGCGGGCGGCGGCCAGGTCACCGGGCCCGGCGACGCCCTCGCGCAGCACCAGCGAGCAGGCCAACGCCATTTCGCCGAGCGGCTTGTACGCGCTGTCCTGGTCGTTGAAGTCGACCACGGTGTGCGTGGGCAACGGGCCGAACCGCGCGTTGTCGTGCAACCAGCGCAGGGCCCGCGAGCCGATCGTGTGGGCGGTCTTGAGCACGTCACCGCGCGCGAGTCCCCCGGTCATGAGTCCTCCAGTCCGGTGACGTGTTGGGCGATCCGGGTGTCCAGCACGGTGCGGGTGCTGCCGCCGCCGAACAGGCGCACGTGCCGCAGCAGTGGGTCCAACTCCAGGGGGAAGGCGACGCCGTCGGCGGCCAACAGCGCGAGCCAGCGCGCGATTCGGGCGGCGGTGCGGTAGTCGCGGCGCAACATCGCGCGCACCACACCGCGGGCCAGTGACTCGGCGTTGCGCCGCGCCGCGGCGTGGATCGGGCCGTCCAGGCCGGGCAGGGCCAGGGAGGAGAGTTGGGCCATCCGTACCGACCAGGACTGCCAGGTCGACGCGTCGGCGACCTGTGCGCCGTCGCCTGGCGTGGGTACGTCCATGGCCAGGCCGAAGCGGGTCAGCGTGTGGGCGGTGGCCCAGTCGCGCCAGGTGATGATCCACGCGGTCTCGGGCGAGGCACCCAGCGTGTCGGGCGGGAACACGGCGAACGCGCGGGCGGCGGCCTCGACCTGGTCGGTCGGCAGCGGCGTGCCGCGCAGTACGTGCGGGGCGAGTGCGTCGGAGCCCAGGACACGCAGGCCGGGCAAGTCGGCGTCGGGGTCGTGGGGTTCGGCCAAGCGAGGATCGGCGGGGGCGAATCCGGCGGGCACGACCGTGCCCTCGGCGTCCATGAGGACACCGAGGGCACGGCCTGCCACTCGCTCGACCGCCGCCGTGTAGTCCTCGTGTGGCGAGGTGTCGGCGAAGGGCATTTGTGTGATCAACTTCCCGTCGGTACCGGTGATGTCAAGGACATCCGAGCCGGTTCAGCGCTCCTTCGGGGGCTTCGGCGACAACAGCAAGCCAAGCACCAGGAGTCCGCCACCGAAGTCTTCCGGTGCGAACAGCGGCGCGTCACTGATGGTCGTCTCCTCCTCGATCATGAGCGTCGCGACGGTACCGGCCTGGGTCGGCGTGGCCGCCGCGGGCTGACGGATGTATTGGGTAAGCATCGGGTGCTCCCTCATCGTGACTTCATCGCCGGGCTCGACGATGCCCCCGTGTCTCGACCATAGGCACTTTTCAGGCCGATTTGCATCATTTGACAAGGGGTCGCGTGTCTTGTCCGCGCGTTGCGCGCGGGCGCGTGACAGGGCGCATTCGGGGAGTGCGGCGGGTTCGCCGAGGGTCGGACCGGGAGTGTTCGCGGAGTTCGCCGTGACCGGGTGAATCGGCGCTCACCAGGGCGTTTTCCGGTCGTTCAGGGAGTGATTCGGGCCAGGGCGCCGACCTCCAGGGCGACCCAGATCGCGCCGTCCGGGCCCTGGACGAGGCCGTGCGGTTCGGCTCCGGGGGTCGGCAAGTCGTACTCCGTCAGAGTGCCGTCACCGGCGAGTCGTCCGACCCGATTGGTACCCCATTCGGTGAACCAACAGTCGCCGGCCGTGTCCAGCGCCACCGCGTGCGGGCGGGACTGCGGGTCCGGCAGCGGGAATTGCCGGTAACCGCCGGCGCGGTCGAGTCGACCGATCGCGCCCGCGCCGATTTCGGTGAACCACAACGAGCCGTCTGCGGCCGCCGCGATGCCGACCGGGGCGGCACCCCGGGTGGGCAGTGGGTGCACGGTCACCTCGCCGGTCGTGGTGATTCGGCCGAGTGCGTCGGCGGCGTTCAGGGTGAACCACAGTGCGCCGTCGGCGCCGGCGGTGATCGCGGACGGAAACGCGTCCGCGATCGGCAGCGCGAAGCCGGTGACGCGGCCGGCCGGGTCGATGCGGCCGATGCGATTGGCGACGGTCTCGGTGAACCACAGCGCGCCGTCGGGTCCGGCGGTGATTCCGTACGGGCCGGAGCCCGGGGTGAGCGGGTCGAAATGGGTCACCGCGCCGGCGGTGGTGATCCGGCCGATGCGATGCGCCTTGTGTTCGGTGAACCACAGGGCGTCGTCGGGTCCCGTGGTCAGTACGGTCGGGCCGCATTCGGGGTCGCCGAGGTCGTGGCCGGTGTGCGTTCCGTCCGGGTCGAGCCGGTCGATCCGGCCGGAGTGCACGAGGGTGAACCACAGTGCGCCGTCGGGGCCGAGGGTGATCGCGTACGGCCCGGACTCGGGTCCGGTGAGCGGGAATTCGCGGACGGTGGGGGTCGCCATACGGTTCCTTCGGTCGAGCGGGGTCCTGTCGTTAATGCAACCTGGTCGCGTTAGTATGAGTATGACGAATGGGGAGGCGCTAATGCAACCAGGTTGCCTTTGGTCGGCTCGCATGTGGTCGGCGCGGATGCGGATGCCGGGGTGGATCGTGGTGGGTTCGGTGCGATCGGAGGACGGCCGGTGAGCGGCGTCGGTGGGGTGCGGCCCGGTGGGCGGACCGCGCGCACGCGGGATGCGGTGCGGCTGGCCACGTTGGCCGAGTTGGCGGACAAGGGTTTCGACGGGCTGACCGTGGAGGCCGTCGCCGCGCGGTCGGGGGTGCACAAGACCACGGTGTATCGACGTTGGCGCAACGCGGCCGGGTTGGCCGCGGACGCGTTGGACTCGGCGGCGGAGGAGCCGTGGCCGCTGCCGGACACCGGCACCGTGCAGGGTGATCTGCGGGCGATCGCCGCGATGGTGGTGAGCGGGTTCGAGGACCCCGATCGGGGGCCCACCGCGCGAGCGTTGGTGGCCGCGGCGGTGTACGAGCCGACCACGGCCGAGGCCCTGCACGGGTTCCTGCTGGGCCGGCTCGGGCAGGCCGAGCAGGTGGTCGAACGGGCGGTGACGCGGGGCGAGTTGCCCGCCGGTACCGATGCGGGGGAGGTGGTGCGCACGGCCGTGGGCTCGCTGTACTACCGGTTGTTCATCACGCACGAGCCGGTCGACGCCGGGCAGGCGCGGCGCGCGGCCGACGCGGCGGTGGCGGCGGCCCGGGCGGGGGTTTTCGTAACCGAACAGGGGTGAGCGGGCAGCGGCCCGTGGACCGAGGCAACCGGTCGAGCGCGGGCCGGAGGAGATCTTTGATCGACTACCACTCGACGATGTGCGGATGCGTGCGCGGCTGCCTGGGTCGGCCGCGCTCTCCCCGGGCCGGGCCGGGGATCGAACCGGTCTTCGCCCGATGCGTGTTCAGCAGAATTCGTCGAGCAGGCGATAGAACTTCAGGCGCTCGGGGTCGAGGGCGCCCGGTGGGTCGTAGCGGGTCAGGAAGCGGGCCGCGTGGGCGGGGGAGTACTGCGCGTTGTCGTCGTCGAGGAGGCTGCGGGTGAGCAGGGCCGGGTCCGCGTGGCGGTCCGTGCGGCCCAGCCGGCCGAGGTCGATCAGGCCGGTCACCCGCAGGGTTTGCGGGTCGAGCAGGATGTTGGGCGGGCAGTAGTCGCCGTGGCCGACGACCGGGTCCTCGTCGGCCGGTGTGGTCGCGACCAGTTCGGCCAGGAGTTCGGCCTCGGTGCGTCCGACGCGGTCCTCGTCCAGGTCGTCGAGGTCGACCAGGCCGGCCGCGAGCGCCTGTTCGGCGGCGGGCACGGTGACCGCGAGGCCGCGGTCGAACGGGCATTCCTCGACCGGGAGTTCGTGCAGGGCGCGAGCCATGTCGGCGAGCGCGTCGACGACCGCGTCACGTCGATCGACCGGCCACGGCTCGGCCGCCGAGCGGCCGGGCACGGCGCGTGTCAACAACCAGCCGCCGCCCGGCGCCTCGACGTCGTGGTCGAGGATCTCCGCGACGGGGATCCCCTGCTGGGCCGCCCACAGCCCGCGAGCCACCTCGGCGGCGAGATGGAATCCGGAATCCGGGTGCGCGCTGGGCGTCCCGATCTTGAGGTAGAACTCCTCGCCCCGCCGGCACAGCCGATGCACGCCCGCCCCGGACGCGCCGACCGTGATCGACTCCCACTCATACGCCGCGAACCGGCGCCGAAGATCGTTCGTCATCCCGGCATCCTCACCCACGACCCACCTGCCCCGCCGGCGAATTCCCCGCCGGCGCCCGAGCGGTCGCAGGTGCTCCCGGAAGCGGCATGATGAGCCCATGACGGATCTCACGCTCGTCCTGGGCGACCTCACCGACCAGCACGTGGACGCGGTCGTCACCGCCGCCAACGCCTCGCTGTTGGGCGGTGGTGGGGTGGACGGGGCCGTGCACCGGCGCGGCGGACCGGCCGTCTTCGAGGCGTGCCAGGAGCTGATCGCCTCGACCTACGGTCCGGCCGGCCTGCCGACCGGCGAGGCGGTGGCGACCACGGCCGGCGCGCTGCCTGCTCGATGGGTGATCCACACGGTCGGCCCGGTCCACGGCGAAGACGATGACGGCCCGGCCCTGTTGGCCTCCTGCCATCGTGAATCGCTGCGCGTGGCCGAGGAATCGGGTGCCACCACGATCGCCTTCCCGGCGATCTCCACCGGCTCGCACGGATGGCCCCTCGAACAGGCCGCCGCGATCGCGATCGAAACGGTGCTCGACACCGAAACCACCCTCGACGAAGTCCGCTTCGTGCTTTTCGATCGGGAAACCCATGCCGCCTACGAGGCCGCGCGGGCCGCTGCCACACGCTGACCGGGGCGGAACGGCCGTGTCGCGTCCCGGGTTCGTCCCGGGCGGGGCCGGCCGGTGGGTGGGTTCGGGGGCCGTGACGATGATGTGATGCCGGATCGAAGACCCATCGACCGAACGCCCGGCGGCGGGCTCAGAGTTCGAACCAGCCGGTGCGGACGTGCCAGTGTCGGCCGGCGCGCAGGTGGTCGCCGATCGCCCGTTGCAGGGAGGTGTCGCGAGGGAGGGATTCCGGCGACAGGTCCGGGTCGCCGAAGACGAAGCCGATCGCGGCGGTGTCGTCGGTGGTGCGCTCGGCCGACTCGGTGGGCAGGTGGAAGCGGCGCTGGAAGCGGACGATGTTGGAGTGCTCCGGCAGGTATTCGCGCAGTTGCGGATCCAGCAGCCACGAACCGCACACCGCCGCCCGGTAGCGCTCGGTCGGGAAGTGACGCGGGAAGAACTCACGGGCCGCACGCAACGAATCGTCACAGGCCGCCGGAGTCAGCGGCCCGTGGAAGTCCGGGATGTGCAACGCGAGCGCGGGATCCTGCGGCCGGTAGGCCAGACCGAGTTCGACAGCGCTGGTCGCGGCCCGCTCCCACAGGAACGAGCGTTGGAACTGCAGTCGGCCGAGCTGATACAGCTCACCGCGAAAGTGCAGTTTGGGCCAGTGCAGCGCGAGCAACCCACCGGTGCCGCGCCGCCGCCGGTGCACCGCGAGGTGCCGGCCGAGGTCGCCGAGGGTGCGGCGGGAGACCTCGACGGGGATGCCGAGCGAGTGATGGTAGGCCAGCACGAACGGGCGTGCCGCGATGAACACGAACACGTGGAACCAGCGCCCGACCGGGCCCGATGCGGCCGGCAACGGCGGGACCTCCAGGTGCTGTTCGACCGTGCCGATGCCCGCGACCAACGCCCGGACGGCCCGTTCGAACACCTCGCGCAGTTCGGGATCGGCGAGCAACATCGCCCGGGTCGCCATCAGTTCGTTGACGTCCTCGTGCGGGACGGCCAACTCCGAAAGCACCGCGACCAGGTCGTCGTCCGCCGGCAGGGTCACCTCGACGCCGGTCGCGAAATCGGCCAGCCCGTCCATCCACGCGGCCAACCGCGGGTCCGCTCGAAGCGCCTGCGCGCCGCCCGGCGTCGGGTCGCCCGGCCGGCGCCGATCGACATCCACCCCGGACCCGGTCCGCATGCCGCGCCATCGCCGGCCGGCCGTCCCACGCCACCCGGTCACGCGCCGGGTGTCCGCAGGTCCAGGGAACAGAAGACCTTGTCGTAGCGGGCCGAGCCGATCGCCACGAAGTCGTGCAGCCGACCGTATTCGACGAATCCGAGCGAACGGTAAAGGTGCAACGCGTTCGCGTTGTCGCCGCGGGCGTCGAGGGTGAGGATCTCGATCGCCTCGGCGCGGGCGTCCTCGATCAGCGCCGCGGTGAGCAATCGGCCGATGCCGCGACCGTGCGCGGACCGGGCCACCGCGAGCTTCTCCAGATCGGCGTTCGGGCGGTGGGTGGGCCGGGTGTACCGGCGCCAGTAGCCGAACCCGAGCAGATCCTCGCCCGCGTAGGCGAACCGCACCGACGCGTTGCCGGCGCGCTGGGCCTCGGCCAGATCGGTGAGCAGCGCGGCCACCTCGGCACGCGGCGGCGGGGTGACCCAACCGAGCGCGGCGCCGCCCAGAACCAGCTCGGCCAGGATCGTATGCACCGGCTCGACCGCGTGCTCGACGGAATCCGGCGCCCGCAGCACGATCCGGCGGCCGTCCCGGTACTCGTCCGGGTTCGCGCGCGTGCCCGCCGTCGTGGTCCCGGGGGTGGTAGCCGCATTCGTGTTCACCGTCACGAAGGCAAGGCTATTGAGTCCGGGCGGATCGTGGGTAGCGGGCCTGCCGGCCGGATCCGGCAGACTGTGCGGGTGAGTGGAACCGTATTGGTCCTCGGGGGCCGCAGCGAGATCGGACTGGCGGTCGCCGAGCGGCTGGCCGCGCGCGGGGCGCGCACCATCGTGTTGGCGGCGCGCCGCAGCCACGACCTCGACGACGAGGAGGCGCTGCTGCGCAGGGCCGGTGCCCGGCACGTGGACCGGATCGAGTTCGACGCCGACGACCTGGTGGGGCATCGGCCGATGCTGGACGAGGTGATCGCCCGGCACGGCCCGCTGGACGTCGTGGTCACCGCGTTCGGCATCCTCGGCGATCAGCGCCGGGCCGAGCTGGACGCCACCCATGCGGTCGCCGTCGTGCACACCGACTACACGGCGCACGTGAGCGTCCTGACCCACCTGGCCACCGTGTTGCGGGCGCAGGGGCACGGTCGGTTGATCGTGTTCTCGTCGGTGGCGGGCGTGCGGGTGCGGCGCGCGAACTACGTGTACGGCTCGGCCAAGGCGGGGCTGGACGGCTTCGCGAGCGGCCTGGCCGACGCGCTCGCGGGCAGCGGGGTGCGCCTGCTGTTGGTCCGGCCCGGCTTCGTGGTGGGCCGGATGACCGAGGGCATGTCGCCGGCACCCCTGTCCAGCACCCCGGACCAGGTGGCGGACGCGACGATCCGGGCGTTGTTGCGCGGGAAGGGCGAGGTGTGGGTGCCGGCCGTACTGCAGCCGGTGTTCGCGGGCATGCGGGTGCTGCCGCGGCGGGTGTGGCGCAGGTTGCCGCGCTGAGCCGTGGTGGGCGCCGACGTCGGGTGCCGGTGGTTGTGCCGCGGCGAGTGGTGCGGACGGTGGTTCAGAGCAGCAGTGTGTCCACGTCGATCGTGGTCAGGAAGTCGTCGAGGCCCTGGAAGGTCTCCCATTGGGGGCGTCCGGAGGCGGTCGCGAGCAGCGCGGTCAGGGCCTGTTCCAGGGCGACGTCCCGCTTGCCCTTCCACGCCTTGTCGGCCAGGCTCACGAGCAGTTCGTCCGGATCGCTCGGATCCCACGCCGCGTGGGTGCGGGCGAAGCGGGCCCGGGCGGGCGGCACGCCGTGGGCGGTCAGCAGGTCGTAGCCGGCCTGCTCGTGGCACGAACCGGGCCCGGCCATCTCCGCCGGGTGCAGGGTTTTGCCGATGTCGTGGGTGGCGGCGCCGAACAGCACCGCGTCGCGGTCGAAGACCAGCTCCGGGTGGCTCGCCGCGACCCAGTCGCACAGTCGGTGGGCGACGTCGTGCACGATGCGCAGGTGTTCGACCAGGCGTGGACAGGGCGTGAGTTGATCCAGGAGGACGGCCACTTCGGGGGGCAGCGGACGAAGCTTGGCGGAGGTCACCCGCACAGGGTAAGAGTCCTGCGGCGGCATCAGGAAGCGGGGCCGCCCAGCGCCAGGGTCGACACGTCGCCCATCACCACGATCGGGTGCGCCGCCGGATCCAGCGCACGCAACAGCACCGGCAGGGCCTCGGCGGGCAGCGTCACACAACCGTGGGTGGGCCCGCCGTGGTCGATGTGCAGCCAGATGCCGCCGCCGAGGTCCTCGCCGCGCGGGCGGGTGGGGTCCAGGGGCGAGGTGCCGGGGACCCGGTTGTAGTCGATCGCGATCACCTGGTCAAAGGTGCCGGCGAGCGGCTCTCCGGCGAATCCGGTGCCCTCGACGGCGAAGTCGTCCGACCGGTCGTAGGACAGCCGGGTGCCGGGGTCGGGTTGCAGGCCGCCCGCGTCGGTGAGGGTGAAGACGCCGATCGGCGAGCGGAGATCGCCCTCGTGGTGGTCGGGCGTCCAGCCGAGCCGCCCGTTGCGTGCGGGCAGGGGGCCTTCGGTGCGCCAACCGCTTGCGTCGCGGGTCCAGAACGAGGCCGTGGCGCGGTCGCCGTCCGGGCTGTTGCCGACGACCAGCAACAACTGGCTTGTCTCGGCCGGGATTTCGGCCGCCCAACCGGGCCCGATGCCGGTCGGGACGGCGACCGGCAGCGGCGGCCGGCCCTGGAAGGGAACGGTGTTCGGGTCGCCGGCGGTGCCGTCGGCGGTGCCTGCGACCGTACCGGCTGCGTTGCCGGCGTCGTTGCCGGGACGGGGTCCGGCGGCGGAGGCGTTCCGGGCGCCGGGCACGGCGATCAGGGCGAGCGCGATCGGTGTGGTGCGCAACAGCGAGCGTCGGGAGATCGTCATTCGTCCACGACTACCCGCTCTCCGTGAGCTACTCGTGCACGGTGGTGGGTGTGTCCGGGGGCGCCACCCGGTCGGCCCTGCCCGGTGTCACTCGTCGGTGGACGCCTCGGGGGCACCGGGGCATCGGCGGCGGGGCCGGGTGTCGGGTGGGACCGCCCCGATGGGAGGGTCGACGGGATCGGATGTCGGAAAGGGGAACAATGCGGGTCGGCGTGCTTGGGGTCGGGCGGATCGGGGCGTTTCACGCCCGGGCGCTGGGTGGGATGGCGGAGGTCGAGCAGGTTGTGGTCGCGGACGCGGACCACGGGCGGGCCGAGGAGTTCGCCGCGCGGTCCGGGGCCGAGGCGGCCCGGTCGACCGAGGTGTACGGCCGGGTCGACGCGGTCGTGATCGCGGCACCGACGGCGGTGCATGTGGAGCTGCTGCGCCGGGCGGCGGACGCGCGGCTGCCGATCCTGTGCGAGAAGCCGATCGCGCTCGACCCGACGGTCGCGCGCGAGGCGGTCGAGTACGTACGGGCACGCGGGGCGGAGCTCCAGGTCGGTTTCCAGCGTCGGTTCGATCCGATGTACCTCGCCGCGCGCGAGGTGGTGCGCGCGGGCGCGCTCGGCACGCTGACTCGGGTGCACGCGGTGAGCGTGGACCGCCGGCCGCCGCCGCCGGAGTTCGTGCCGACCTCGGGTGGCATCTACCGGGACACGCACATCCACGACTTCGACATCGTGCCGTGGGTCACCGGCCTGCCGATCGTGGAGGTGACCGCCATCGGCGCGAACCGCGGCGCGGCGGTCTTCCGCGAGCACGACGACGTCGACGTTTCGGCGGTGCTCTTCCGGCTCGCGGACGGCACCCTCGGCACGGCGCACGCGGGCCGCCGGCACGAGCCGGGATACGACGTACGCCTCGAACTGGCGGGCACACACGGCACGCACGCGTGCGGCGGCGTCACCGAGGGCGATTTCCTGACCCGCTTCGCCGACGCGTACCGCGCGGAACTCGCCGCCTTCGTCGCCCTGGCCGCCGGCCGCATCGACAACCCCTGCCCCGCTCCCGCCGCCCTCGCCGCCCAGGCCGTGGCCGAAGCCTGCGTGGTATCCCGCCGAGAAGGCCGCACGGTACGGGTGGAGTAGACGAGGAGGGCGCCGCCCGGCCTCGGTTCGAGCGGAACCGCCGACGTCCGCTGATCCGTCGCGCCGGTCGGCCGGGGCGGCACCGGCCACGCGCCGGGGCGACGCGGTGTGTGCGATTCCGGATCCGACGTACTGTCCGGGTAGCGACGCGGCGGGAGAGCGGAGCAGGCGTGTCCGAGGAAGCGGAACAGGAAAGAGGAAGAGGAGTGCCGTCCGTGTCGATGCCCGATGGGGAGACCCTTGCCTGGTTGCGTGAACTCGTGGGCGACGTCCCGGTCGAGCCCATGGGGGTGGGGGCCAACCGGCTCTACGCCGTTGGCGACCTGGTTCTGCGGGTGTTTCACCATGCCGAGCGGCTGGCCACCGACCCGTGGTACCGGCCCGAGCAGGAGGCGCGGGTGTTGCGTCTGCTTGCCGATACCGCGGTGCCCGCACCGGAGTTGATCGCGGCTCGGTTGGTCGGTCCGGCCCCGGCGCTGCTGACCACGCGGCTGCCGGGCACGCCCGAGCCGCCGAGCGATCCGGCCGTACTGCTGTCGGGCGCGGCCGAGTTGTTGGCGACCGTGCACGCGGTGGATCCGGCCGCCGCCGATCCGGTGGCGTACGCGCCGTACTACGACCCGGCGGTCGACGGTGCGCGGACCGTGCCGACCTGGACCACACGCCCGCACGTGTGGCAGCGGATGTTCGTCGCGCTGGCCGAGGAACCCCCGCACGCCGCACCGGGCTTCATCCACCGCGACTTCCACGCCGAGCAACTCCTGTGGCTGGACGAGCGGATCGTCGGCGTCGTGGACTGGACCACCGGGTGCGTCGGTCCGCGCGGCATCGACCTGGCGCGGTTTCGGCTCAATCTCGCACTGAGCCACGGGGTGGCCGTCGCGGAGGAGTTCCTGTCCGCGTACGCGAAGGCGTCCGGCCGGACCGAGGAGCACCATCCCTATTGGGATCTGCTCGACGCGGGCGACGCGCTGCTCGATTGGCCGGAGCCGAGGACCGGTTCGGAAGTCGTCGAGTGGCAGCGCTTCGAGGCGTGGGTGGGGCGCGCGGTACGGACCCTGCCCAGGGGCTGACCCGGCCGGCGGGGCACGCGCGAGGGCCGGAGAACGCCGACGGGCGGTCGACGCGAGGTCGACCGCCCGTCCGCCGTGCGGCGAGCTCAGCCCACCGGCTCCTTCTGCCGCTCCGCCGCGGCGGCGCCCGCGCCCGGCTCCGACGTGTCCGCGCGCGCGGCCTGGGTGCGGGCGCGGTTCGGCAGGATCAGGCCGACCAGGATCGTGCCCGCGGCGAGCACGATCCCGCCGATCAGGCTGGTGTGTGCGACCGCCTGGGTGAACGCGTGGTCGGCGGCCTGGACCAGCGCGTGTGCCTGCTGCGGACCCGCGACCTGGCCGACCTGCTCGGCCGCGGCGAGCGCGCCGCCGATCGAGTCCTTCGCGACGTCCATCGCGGCCGGCGGCAGCTTGCCGTCGACGGCCTTGGTCAGTTCGGACTCGTACGAGGTGGCCAGCACCGAGCCCAGGATCGCGATGCCCAGTGCGCCGCCCAACTCGACCGCGGTGTCGTTGACGCCGCCGCCCGCGCCCAGTTCGTTCTCCGGGAACGAACCCATGATCGCCTCGGTGCACGGCGACACGCTCAGCCCGATCGCGACGCCGAGCAGCAGCAACGGGGCCAGGAAGTCGCCGTAGCCGGAGCCGTCCGAGACGCGCGTCATCAGCAGCACGCCGGTCGTGCCCAGCGCCATGCCGGTGGTCACCGTCACCCGCATGCCCAGCCGCGGGGTGAGTTGCCCGGTGGCGATCGCGCCCAGGCACACCGCACCGGCCAACGGCAGCAGCCGCACGCCGGTCTCCAGTGGCGTGTAGCCGAGCACGAACTGCAGGTGCTGGGTGAGGAAGTAGATCGCGCCGAAGGTGCCCAGGAAGAACAGCAGTACGGCGAGCATCGAGCCGGAGAACACCCGCTCGCCGAACTTGCGCAGGTCGAAGATCGGGCGCGGGTGCCGCAGTTCCCAGGCGACGAACGCGGCCAGCCCGAGGACGAACACGACCAGCGCGGTCACCGGACCCGTGCCCCAGCCGAAGTGCGGACCCTCGATGATCGCGTACACCAGCGAGCCCAGCGTCGCGATCGACAGCGCGCCGCCGACCAGGTCGAGTCGGCCGTAGTCGTGCGCCTTCGACGGCGGGACCACGAACAGTGCGGCGATCACGGCGATCAGCGCGATCGGCACGTTGATCAGGAACGTGGAACCCCACGCGTGGCTCTCCAACAACCACCCTGCCAGCAGCGGGCCGAGCGCGATCGCCAGGCCCGAGGTCGCCGTCCACGCGGTGATCGCCTTGGCCCGCTCGCTGCGCGGGAAGGAGGCGACCAGCAGGGACAACGTCGCGGGCATGATCACCGCGGCCCCCAGACCCATCACCGCGCGGGCGATGATCACGCCTGAGGTGGAGTCCACCAGCGAGCCGCCGACCGAGCCGGCCGCGAAGATCACCAGGCCGGTGATCAGCGCGCCGCGCCGGCTGTACTTGTCGCCGATCGCGCCCAGGATCAGCATCAACGCCGCGTACGGCACGGTGTAGGCGTCGATCACCCATTGCAGGTCGCGGCCGGACAGGCCCAGGTCGCGGGTCATGTCGGGAGCGGCCACGATCAGCGACGTGTTGGCCATGACGATGATCAGCAGGCTCAGGCAGAGCACGCCCAGGGCCCACCAACGGCGTGAGTACGGCCGATCCATCCGGTCGACCGGCGTGGTGGCGAATACGGACATCGGAACGCCTTTCGGAGCAGGCGGCCGGCGCAGCCGCAGTAATTGCACAACGATGTGCAACTTAGTTGATTGCACATCAGTGTGCAAATATGCTGGAACGAGTCGGGTCAATCGGGTGATTCGCCCACTTGTCGCAGGGTTCGGTGCCACCGGGAGCGGATTTCTGAGAGGCTCCGGGTCACCCCGGGAAGGAATGCGCGATGCAGACGAAATCGGGAGCCGAACAGGCTCCGGCCGAGGCCGGCCACGCGGAGGCGGGCGCCGCGCCGCCGCGCCGGCGCCACGCGCAGTCCAATCGGGAGCGCATCCTGGCGGTGGCCCGGACCGAGCTGATCCGGGACCCGGACGCGTCGATGGACGACATCGCGCGGGCGGCGGGTGTGGTGCGGCGCACCGTCTACGGCCACTTCCCCAGCCGGGAGGCGCTGGTCGCCGGACTGGCCGAGGAGGCGCGGCGGGACATCCTGGGCGCGGTCGAGGGCGCCCAGCGGGACGGGGACTCGCCCGAGGAGGCGGTGGCCCGCTTCGATCTCGCCGCCTGGCGCGGCGGCGATCGATATCGGCTGCTGATCAGCTTCGCCCAGCGCAATCTGGGCGACGGCGGGATCCCGGCGATGCTGGCTCCGGTGCGGGACCGCTCGATCGAACTGATCGCCGTGGGGCAGCGCAGCGGTGTGTTCGCCGACTACCTGCCGGCGCCGGTGCTGGCGTTGGCGCTGGAGGGGATGTGCGTGGCACTGCTCCAGGCGGTGAACGAGGACGTGCGGGTGACCGCCGTGGACCAGGCGGTGGCCTCGCTGGTGGCGCTGGGCGTGCCGGCCGCCCGGGCGATCGAGGTGGTCACCCGGGTTGCCGCCTCGGACGAGGCCGAGGCCGAGGCGGCGCGCTGATCATCGCGAGGTCGCCGTCCCGGCCGGCCCGGTGAAGTCGGTGATCAGGGCCGGCAGCTCGCGCATGGACTTGAACACGGTGGTGCCCGGCCCCTCCAGCAGGTGCGTGGCGATCAGGTCCGTCGCGTAGGCGAACGAACGCATGCCGGCCGCGCGGGCCGCGAGCAGGCCGTTGACGCTGTCCTCGACCACGACGCACTGCTCGGGGGCCACCCCCATCCGGGCCGCGGCGTGCAGGAACACGTCGGGCGCGGGCTTGCCGTGGGCGACCTCGCTCGCGCTGAAGATCCGGCCGGCGAACCGGTCGTGGAGGCCGGTGCGGCCCAGGGTGTGCGCCATCTTGTCGTGACCGCCGCTGGAGGCCACACAGGTGGGCAGGCCGAGCTCGGCGAGCGTGTCCACCGCGTACTCGATGCCGTCGACCGGACTCAGCGCGCGATCCACCTCGATCCGATGCAGGCGCTCGAAGCCGCGCGTCCACTCGGTGGCGGTGTCCGCCCCGACGCGCTCCGCGATCTGCTCCGCGATCGACACCGAGGAACGACCCACGAACCGCTCGATCACGTCGGCCGGGGTGAGCGGCCAGCCGTGCTCGGCGCCCAACGCCACGTGCACGCGGATCGCGATCGGCTCGCTGTCCACCAGGACGCCGTCGCAGTCGAAGATGACGAGTCGAACAGGGTTGATCATGAAGGGAGCGTAGAGCGGCACCCCGTCCGCGAGCGGTGCGGGTGGCAGGATCGAGTTCGGGCGGAGTTCCCCTGAAGATTTACTGGATTCTGTCAAGGTAATCCGGCATGGTCGGCGCATGCCTCAGCACACACCAGTCGCCTTCGTCACCGGAGCCAGCCGCGGTATCGGCCGTTGTGGAGCCATCGCCCTGGCCCGAGCCGGCTACGACGTGGTACTCACCGCCCGCACCGTGCGCGAGGGGGAGGGCCGGGGCGGGCCCACCTCGTCCACGGCGGATCCCACCACGTTCGCGATCCCCGGCAGCCTGGAGACGACTGCCGCGCAGATCGAGGCGCTGGGCCGGCGGGCGCTGCCGATCCGGATGGACCTGATGGACCGGGGCTCGATCCTCGACGCCTGCGACACGGCCCTGGACGCGTGGGGCCGGGTCGACCTGCTCTTCAACAACGCCATCCACCAGGGCCCCGGCGCGATGGATCGTATCCTCGACCTGCCGATCGAGGCCGCGCAGAACCTGCTCGTGGGCAACTACCTGCACCAACTCGTGCTGATCCAACGGCTGTTGCCGCACCTGCTCGAACAGCCGCGCAGCCACGTGGTGAACATGACATCGGGCTCGGCCCGACTGAATCCGCCCGGGCCGGCGGGCGCGGGCGGCTGGGGCGTCGGCTACGCCGCGTCCAAGGCCGCGTTCGGGCGGGTCGCCGGCGTCCTGCACGCGGAGTATCGCGAGCGCGGGCTGCGCGCGTTCAACGTCGACCCCGGCTTCGTGCTCACCGAGTCGCAGAAGGCCCGCGGCTCCAGCGGCCACCTCCAGGCCAACTTCACCGCGGCCACGCCCGACATCCCCGGCGAGATCGTCGGCTGGCTCGCCACCGCCGCCGACGCCGATCGCTACGCGGGCGAAACGGTGTTCGCGCAGCGGGTCTGGAAGGAACTGCACCCGGCGGACGCGTGAGCGTCGCGCCCGATCGCGTCGTCGTACCCACCCGGGCCGGCCCCGGCGGGTGGCATCGGCGTCGATAGGGTCGCCCGATGGCCACCGTCGTCGAACTGATCCGCTATCCGATCAAGGGCTGTGCCGGCACGCCGTGCGATCGGGCGCTGCTGACCCCCGCCGGGCTCGCGCACGACCGCGCCTTCATGGTGGTCGACGCGGACGGCGTCTTCCGCAGCCAGCGCCGCGATCCGCGACTGGCGCCGATCCGCCCGGAGATCGACGCCGCCGGCGAACGCCTCACCCTGCACCGACCGGGCGCCGACCCGATGACCATCGACGTGGACACCACCGGCCCGCGGCGCGACGTGCGGCTGTTCGACAACGCCTTCCGGGGCATCGACCAGGGCGACGCGGCCGCCGACTGGCTCTCGCACGCACTCGGCGCGGACAGCCGACTGGTCCGGGTGCCGCCGGAGCACGAACGGGTGACCGACGGCGCGATCCCGGGCACCGCCGGCTACGCGGACAGCTCGCCGCTGCACGTGCTCTCGCGCACCTCACTCGCCCTGCTCGACGCGCGCCTGGCCGAGCGCGGCGAGGCGCCGTTGCCGATGACCCGTTTCCGGCCGAACGTCGTGGTCGAGGGCTGGGTCGAGCCGCACACCGAGGACCGGGTCCGCCGCTGCACGGTCGGCGAGGCCGAACTCGGCTACGCCAAGCTCGCGATCCGTTGCGCGGTCACCATGGTGGACCAGGAGACCGGCGGCAAGGCGGGGCCGGAGCCGCTGCGCACCTTCGCCGACTACCGGCGCGCGCCCCGGGGCGGGGTGGCCTTCGGCGGCAAGTTCGCCGTGCTGCGCCCCGGCAGGTTGGCGGTCGGCGACGAACTGGTCGTCACCGAGTGGGGTCCGGCCGAGCTGTAGCGCCGCGGGCGGTGGTGTCCGGGCGGGTGGGCAGGAGCACGACGCCGATGAAGCGGGTGGGGCTCGGGGCCTCGTTGCGATAGCTGTGCGGGCGGTCGGCGGCGAAGCGGGCGGCGGCGCCCGCGGGGACCAGGACGGGTTCGCCGGCCACTTCCAGGGTGAGGGTGCCGTCGAGGACGGTGACCAGCTCGCGCACCCCCGCGCCGTGCGCCGCACTGACGTGCGCGTCGCCGGGGGCCAGCGTCCAGCGCCACAGTTCGGCCGAGACCGGCGGGTCGCTGCCGATCAACAGGTCGCCGTGGCCGCCGTGTTCGCCCTGCCACAACCGGGTGCCGCCGCCCGCCGGGGCCACCTCGACGAGCGGCGCGGGGGCCCGGTCGACCAGGCCGGTCAGGGGCAGGCCGAGCGCGTCGGCGATCCGGGCCAGGGTGAGTACACCCGGGTTGCCGCGGCCCTGTTCGACGCCCACGAGCGCGCCCTTGCTCAGGCCGCTGCGTGTCGCGAGCGCCTCCAGGGACCAGCCGCGCGCGGTGCGGGCGGCTCGCACGTTGGCCGCGATCGCGCGACTGACCGCGGTTTGACCGGGATCGGCCGACGGGTCATTATTCTGCTCCATGCGGTTCACTGTAGTGGACCGCGGCCCGATCGGGCCGCCGGCTCGCGGAGGAGAATCCGAACGTGCTCACGTCCATCACCATCGACCCGGCCGTGCACGCGCTGCGCCCCGACGCGGTCGTCCTGGCCCTGATCGCCACCGGCCTGCCGGGCGGTCCGAGCGACGAGGGCTCCCGCGCCGCGCTGGCCGAGGCGACCCGGTCCCTGCCCGAGACCCCGCCCGAGGAGCACCCGAACGTGGTCGCGTGGCGCGAGGCGTATCGGGCCTTCGGCGCCAAGCCGCAGCGCACCCGCTGCTCGGTGGAGGCGCTGATGCGGCGCGGCGGGCTGCCCGAGGTGAACCGGCTGGTCGACCTGTACAACGCGGTCTCGGTGCGGCACGTGCTGCCGGTCGGCGGCGAGGACCTGTCCCGCTACCGCGGCGCGGCCCGCCTGCTCCGCGCCGAGGGCACCGAGCCGTTCGAGGTCCTGGAGGCCGGGGTGCCCGCGATCGACCACCCCGTGCCGGGCGAGGTGGTGTGGTGCGACGACGAGGGCGTCACCTGCCGTCGGTGGAACTGGCGCCAGTGTGTGCGCACCCGGATCACCGAGGACACCACCGAGGCGCTGTTCCTGTTCGAGCGGCTGGCGCCGATGACGATGGACGCCCTGCACGAGGCGGGCGAGGACCTGACCCGGCGGCTGCGCGACCTGTCCCCGGCGGTGCGGATCGAGAGCCGGTTGATCGGCGCCTGAAGCCTTCAGCGAGGCAGCGGGCCGACGTACACCCAGGCGCCGTCGTGGCGGACGAAGCGGCTGTGTTCGCGCAGCGAGTCCCGGTGGCCGTGTTCGCGATGGCTCGCGACGAACTCGACGGTGCCCTCCTGATGAAACGGCCCGCCGCCGGTGCTCGCGAGCACCTCCAGACCCAGCCACCGGGTGTGCTCGTCCAGGTCGAGCCGCTCCGGCCGGGTGTCGGGATGCCAGGTGCGCAGCAGATAGGCCGCGTCGCGCACGACGAACGCGCTGTAGCGCGAGCGCATCAGCGCCTCGGCGGTGGGCGCGGGGGAGCCGGCGTGCCGGGCGCCGCAACACGCGCCGTAGGTGTCGGGCAGGCCGCAGGGGCACGGCGAGCCGGCGGTGACGGCCGTGCCGGCGTTCGATCGGGGACGTGCGGTGCGTCGGGACATGCCCCGATTCTGGCCCAACCGGACCGCGTCGCGGCTACCCGGTCTGCTCCGGCGGCGATGGCGCCAGGCACGGGCCGGGCAGCAGGTCGCGGATCATCGCCTCCCACTCGTCGGTGCTCGGCGGCGCGTCGGTGAGCAGGGCCTGGATGAGCAGGCCGTCCAGGGCGCCGACGAAGACCCGGACCCGAACCGGGTCGGTGCTGAAGCGCCGCGCGAAATCGGTGACCGCGGCCATCCAGTGATCGGTGGACTCGCGCAACTCCGGCCGTCGGGCGGCGAGCAGGAACAGCTCGTACTCGGCGACCAGCAGGCCGGGCGCGGTGCAGATGTGGTTCAGGTGTTCGGCCAGTGCACGTCGGGTGTCGCCGGGGGCGGCGGTGATCGAGCGCACGTGCAGCGCGTCCGCGGTCATACAGGACGTGAGTGCCGCGGTGAGCAGGTCGTCGACGCCGGCGAAGTAGTACGTGGAGGCGCTGGTCGGCAGCCCCGCCTCGCGCGAGACGGTGCGGTGGCTGACCCCGGCGGCCCCGTCGCGCTCGACCACCCGCAGAGTGGCCTCGATCAGCGCTCGGCGGCGACGTTCGCCCTTGGCCCGGCGGCCGTCGACGGCTTCCTCGATCAGTGGGATTCACCTTCTCGTACGGGGGCGACGTCGGCCGACGGGGCGCGGTCGGGGACGGCGTCGGCCGGCGAGGCGCTGTGCACGATGGTGGTCTCGGTCGCGCGCGGCGCGGTGCGGCGCAGCACACGGTATCCACCGGCGGCCGCCGCGGCGGCGAGCAGGGCCGCGCCGGCGGCCACGCCGAAGCCCGCCCGGGCCCCGAAGTGGTCGACGACCATGCCGGACAGCGAGGCGCCGGTCGCGACGCCGATCCCGATCCCGGTGCTGATCCAGGTCATGCCCTCGGTCAGCCGCGCGGGCGGGACCAGACGCTCGACCAGACTGACCGTCAGGATCATGGTGGGCGAGATCGACATGCCCGCGACGAACACGGTGGCGGCGAGCATGAACAGGTTGGCGGCCATCAGCAGCGGCAGGATGGTCACGGCGGTGACGCCGACGCTGATCAGCAACATCCGGGGCAGCGGGGAGACGAACTTGAAGGCGCCGAAGGCGATGCCGGCCAGGCAGGAGCCGGCCGCGTAGGTGGCCAGCACGAAGCTTGCCGAGCCGCGTTGTCCGTGTTCCTCGGCGAACGCGATGGTGACCACGTCCACGGTGCCGAAGATCGCGCCGATCGCGATCAGGGTGACCACGAGCACCTGGAGACCGCGGATGCGCATCACCGACGTGCTCTTGCCGGCGACGCGCGGATGGGGCGGAGGCTCGGTGCCGCGCTGCATGGTGAACAGCAGCACGCCGATGGTGAAGAAGACGATCGCGGCCAGCGGGCCGGCCTCGGGGAACGCCGCGACGGAGAGCTGTACGGCGATGATCGGGCCGAGGATGAAGCACAGTTCGTCCACGACGGACTCGAACGAGAACGCGGTGTGCAGGTGCGGGGAGCCGCGGTACAACACCAGCCAGCGGGAGCGCACCATGGCGCCCATGCTGGGCATGCAGCCGGCCGGCACCGCACAGGCGAACAGGGTCCAGGACGGGGCGTCGTAGCGTGCGCAGAGCAGCAGTACGCCCATCGCCAGGACGCTGACCGCGGTCGCCGGGACGAGCACGCGGCTCTGACCGTAGCGGTCCACCAGGCGCGAGATCTGCGGTGCGATCAGTGCGGTGGCCAGTGCGAACGTGGCGGCCACGGCACCGGCGAGGCCGTACTCGCCGCGCAGTTCGGAGAGCATGGTGACGATGCCGATGCCGGTCATCGAGATGGGCATGCGGGCGATGAAGCCGGCTGCCGAGAATCCCTTGGCGCCGGGCGCGGTGAAGATGTCTCGGTAGGGGTTGCGCACGGGAATTCCCGTCGATAGAAACAGAAAGTGGGACGTTCGTTCCAGTTTCTATCACGGGTTGTGCGCTGGGCCAAGCCGCTTTCCGTTTCCGCCTCGGCGGGCAGCCCCGGTCGCGACCTGCCGACGCGGCGGTCGGCCTGGCGCCCGGCCGCCGCGTCGGTGGTTCGGGTCGGTCAGGCCGGGTCGACGGTCCAGTCGGGGTGGCCGGGCATCGGCGGCGTGTGTGCGCCGTACAGCCACGGCTTCAGGAACGGGGCCAGGTCGCGATGGGCGACCTCGGACGCGAGCTCGATGTAGTCGGACGTGCTCGCGGCGCGGCCCCGATAGCGGGTGGTCCAGGCGCGTTCGATCGCGGCGAAGGTGTCCGCGCCGACCTCGATGCGCAACGCGTACAGGACCAGCGCCGAGCCGTCGTAGCGCATGCGCTTGAACAGATTGGGCTCGGTGGGCTCGGCCGGCGCGCCGGTGTCCCGGCGCCAGATGTCGTGTTGCCGGTAGGCGTCGCGCATCAGCGCCTCCATGTCGGCGCCGCCGTTCTCCTCGCTGTAGACCCGCTCGTAGTAGCGGGCGTGCCCCTCGCTCAGCCACAGGTCGGACCAGCGCTCCATGGACACGCTGTCGCCGGTCCACTGGTGCACGAGTTCGTGCACCATGTTGCGCTCGGCGTTGACCTTGTCGCCGAGCAGATCGGCCTTGGGGATCAGGGACAACGACTGGGTCTCCAGCGCGACGCCGAGGTCGGTGTCCGCCACGAGCAGCCCGTAGCTGTCGAACGGATAGGGGCCGAGCCGGCTCTCCACCCAGGCCAGATGACGGGGCGTCAGCGAGCGGTATTGCTCGACCCGGTCGACCAGGTCCGGCGGAACCGCGTCGCGCAGCCGGGTGCCGTCGGCGGCCTTGCCGTCGATCAGCGTGTACTTGCCGACGGCGAGTTGGAAGAGCTGGCCGGCCACCGGCTGCCGGCTGTCGTAGGTCCAGCGGGTGCGGCCCGGCGCCGCCCGGCGCTTGTGCGTGAGGGTGCCGTTGGACAGCGCGACGAGGTCGTCGGCGGCGGTGATGTTGACCGTGGTCCGGGCCCGCAGGCTGGGATGGTCGTTGCTCGGGAAGATCATCTTGGCGCCGTCGGGCTGCGGGTAGATCACCGTGCCGTCGGGCGTCGGGATCCAGCCGAACGTCTCGATCGCGTCGTCGCGGTGCCGCTGCTGGGTGGGATCGGCGATGTACTCGACCCGCACCGTGAACGGGCGGCCCTTGCGCAGCGGCCGGGCCGGGGTGATCACCAGCTCGTCACCCTCGCGGGTCGCCGTCGCGGTCCTGCCGTCGACCGTGACCCGGCCCAGCGTGTTGCCCGCGAAGTCGAGGTCGAACCGGGACAGCGCCTGGGTGGCGGTGGCCTCGATCGTGGTGGTCGCCGGGAACGCCGTGCCGGGCGCCTGCCAGTCGAAGTCCAGGGTGTAGTGGTCGGCGCGGTAGCCGCCGTTGCCGCTCAGCGGCAGCAGTGGGTCGCCGATGCCGGATGCGCCGGGAGTGGGCCGGGCGTCGCTCGCGTGCGCGCCGGCCGCACCGGCCGCGGTGAGGACGAGGGCGGTCGCGATGGCGAGGAGGGCGTGTGGTGGACGTCTCATGCGCCCCACCCTGTGCCGGCCCGGTCGCTCGCGGTAGTGCCCGACGCACGCTTTCACCCGGGTGGCTCGGCCTGCTCCGGGGTTTGCCGCAATTGTCGGCGGTCGGACGGGTGAACGATCCCGCGCGAGACCCGACCGGCCGACCCGGGACCGTTGCCGGGTCCCGGGCCGCCGACTTGTCGGATGCGGGTCAGGCGCGCTGTTCGGCGGCGCGTTCGGCCGCCTTCTCGGCGGCCTTGTCCGCCTGGAAGCCGTCCTCGTCGCGGCCCTTGCGCCAGTAGCCGGAGAAGGAGATGTCGGTGCGGTCGACCCCGCGCTCGTCGACCAGGTGTCGGCGCAACTCCTTGACCACGCCGGCCTCGCCGTGCACGAACGCGTGCACCCGGCCGGTGGGGAAGTCGAGCGTGCGCAGCGCCTCCAGCAGACCGGGGCCCGCGTCGCGGGTGATCCAGGTGAGGTCCAGATCCAGCCCCGGGTGGGTGGCCGGCAGCGTGCCGGTGGGGGCCTCGGCGGAGGTGCCCACCTCCAGAAACGCGATCGCCTTGGCCGCGGCGGGCAGGCGCTCCAGCGAGGCGCTGATCGCCGGGTACGCGCTCTCGTCGCCGATGAACAGGTGCCAGTCCGCCTCGGGGTCGGGCGCGTAGGCACCGCCGGGGCCGATCAGCCGCAGCGGGTCGCCGGGGCGGGCGTTCGCCGCCCACGGACCGGCCAGGCCCTCGTCGCCGTGGTGGACGAAGTCGATGGTCAGCTCGCCGGTGTTCGGGTTGTGCGCGCGCACCGTGTAGGTACGGGTGCGCGGCCAGTCCTCGCGCGGGAGTTCGGCGCGAATGGTCTCCATGTCGAACGGCTCGGGATAGGTCACCCCGGGCAGCGGGAAGAGCACTTTGACGTACGCGTCCGTGAAGCCGTTGTCGGTGAAGTGTCGGTATCCGTCGCCACCGGCGACGATCCGGACCAGATGTGGGCCGACCCGCTCGCTGCTGCGCACCTGGAGGTCGATCAATTTGCGGGTCTTGCGGACCGGGCGTTCGGCCATGGAGGTTCTCCTCACCTGCACTGGGCGACTGCTGCCGTGCTAGTTAGGTAAACCTAACCAGCACGGGTCGCGGGGTGTTCCCCCGGGGTGCGCCTTTGTTGCCTGGTGTGCCCGGCCGGGCCCCTGTTCACCGCCACGGGGTGAGATCGGCGCGCTTGGGCGGGCGGCCGTCGCCGGAGGAGCGGCCGGTGGCCCGGCGGGCGAGCCACGGGCCCAGATGGGTCCTGGCCCAGCGCACGTCGGCGCGCCGGCGATCGCTCCAGGCCGCCGGCGCGGCGGCGGGCAGCGGGGCGCGCCAGTCGAATTCGGCGGGTAGCCCCAGGGCCTGGGCGGTGGCCTCGGCGACCCGGCGATGCCCCTCGGTGGACAGGTGCAGGCGATCGTCGGCCCACATCCGGGGGTCGTCGAACGCGCGCACGGTGAACAGGTCGACCACGGTGGCGTCGTGCCGCGCGGCGACGGTGTCCACGAAGGCGACCAACTGCTCGATCCGGGGCATCAGTCGGGCCGACGAGCGCAGTCGGCGAGTGGGGTCGGTGCTGCGGAACAACACCAGATGCCCGCCGCCGGCGGCCAGCTCGGCGGCGGCCTGTTCGAACACCGCGCAGACCGCGCCGACGTCGCAGCGCGGGCGCAGCACGTCGTTGAGGCCGCCGGCCAGGGTGATCAGGTCGCCGCCGAGCGCGGCGGCGATGTCGATCTGTTCGTCGGCGATCTGGCGGATCAGCTTCCCGCGCACGGCGAGGTTGGCGTAGCGCAGGGTCGGCGTGTCGACGGACAACCGGTCCGCGAGCAGGTCGGCCCAGCCGCGGTAGCTGCCGTCGGCGGCGAGGTCGGACATTCCCTCGGTGAAGGAGTCACCGACCGCGACGAAACTCGTGAAGGTGGGATGTGGTGTGTGCATGGCCGGAAAAGCCTAGCCGCCGGCGCGAACGGGTCGGCGCGGGGCGGCGGATCGGGGCCGGGGTTCCCCTGATCGTCGCAACCCGAGACCGAGGGCGGGCGAGCCGCGCGGGCCCCGACGCTCAGCGCCGGCGGGCCACGCCGAAGAAGTAGTCGCCCAGCAGGGACTTGCTGCCGACCACGTCGAGCCCGTGCCGGGGGAGTTCGTCGAGGAAGTCCCGGTCGCCGAAGCGATCCTCGGTGGGATGGTCGAACAGGAACGCGAGGCTGGGCCGGGCCAGCGCGCGAGCGGTCATCTCGGAGAAGTAGAACCGGCCGCCGGGGCGCAACACCCGGCCCACCTCGGCCAGGCACGCACGCCAGTCGGTGATGTGGTGCACGATCGCGAAATCGAAGACCGCGTCGTAGCTCGCGTCCGCCGCGCCCAGGCCCGCCCGCAGGTCGGTGGCCGAACACTCGACCAGCGCCACCCGGCTGTTGCCGTGCCAGCGCCGGCGCGCCCGGGCCAGCGAGGCGGAGTCCAGGTCGATGCCGTCCACTCGCGCCGCGCCGAACCGGTTCAGGATCAGGTCGATGCCCCGGCCGGTGCCGCAGCCGATCTCCAGGGCATGCGCACCGGGATCGAGCCGGCCACCCAGGCGCAGCAACAACGGCGTCTCGTACCAGACCTGCGGGGCCCGGCGAAGGGGGCTGGCGACGACGATCTTCTCGACCGTGTTCATCCGCATGGCGTACTCCCCTGATTGCCGAGTGTGGCCGGCGCACCACGATGGGCCATCTCGTGGACGACGTCAAGGACGCGGGGGCGGGTCGGGTGGGCACTCCTGTGCGACGGACGGGAGGCGTTAGCCTTCGGACGTGGGTCGGTGGTGCGAGCGCGCCGAATTCGCCGAGTGATGCCGGTCCGGGGCGCGGGTCGGTCGGGGCCGTGACCGAAGGTGGTGCGATGAGCCGGACCGCGATGACAGGAACGTTGACGGTGTTGCTGGTGGAGGACGATCCGGGCGACGCGTTGATGATCGAGGAGGCGTTGCTCGATCGGGAGCGGGGTCACTCGTTGAGCCGGGCCGCGGACGGCATGGAGGCGCTGGAGTGGTTGCGCACCCACCCTCGGCCGGACCTGGTGATCCTGGACCTGAACATGCCCAGGATGGACGGCCGCGAGTTGTTGTCGGCGATGAAGGCCGACGAGCGGTGGCGGACGATCCCGGTGGTGGTGCTGACCACGTCGGCCGCGCCGGACGACGTGCGGCGCAGCTACGACCTGCACGCCAACGCCTTCGTGACCAAGCCGGTGGAGTTGGAGTCGTTCCTGGCGGCGGTGCGGGGCATCGACGAGTTCTTCCTGAAGTTGGTGACGCTGCCGCGCGGCTGAGGGGTGGTCGCCCGGTCGGCGGCCCGCGTCCCGCCATTCGGGTGCGGCCCGTTCACCCGGTCGGGGGGACCAGCGGCGCGATGCCGTCCAGCAGGCGTTCGAGTCCGAAGTCGAACAGTGAATCGAGATCCATTTCCAGCTCCGGATCCGTCAGCGCGGCGGCGTACATCGGGAAGTGGCCGCTGCGCAGAATCAGGTCCATCGTCGCGTCCTGGGCCTGCATCCACTCGTCGCTGGAGATGCCGGTGGCCCGCTCCGCCTCGAACTCGGTCGCGATGTTGACGGCGGTACCCCGGACGTAGTTCAACAGCGTCACCGCGATGTGCATCATCACCTTGGGCGGCAGCCCGGTGAATTCGGCCATCGCCCACTCCACGTGCGCCATGCCGCGCACCGTCGGCAGCGGACGCGTCATCGACATGACGTGGGCCAGCCACGGGTGCCTGCGATACATCTGCCACTGGAGCCGGGCCGAGGTCTCCAAACGGACCCGCCAGCCCACCTGTTCGTGCGACGGGAGGGGCGGTTCGCCGAACACGCTGTCGGCCATCGCCGCGAGCAGGTCCTCCTTGCCGGGCACATGCCGGTACAGGCTCATCGCGGCCACGCCCAGTTCGGCGGCGATCTGGCGCATCGACACCGCGGCCAGGCCGCGTTCGTCGGCGATCGCCACGGCGGCCGATACGACGCGCTCGCGGGTGAGTTCGGCGTCGGTGCGTGGGGGGTGCACGGGCGGTACGGCGATGGTCGCGGCGCGCGGGCGGGGGCGGTCCTGGGGGGCCGAGGGGCCCGGGTGATTCGGGTGGTCGGCGCGGCCAGGGTGGTCGGCGTGGCCGGGGCGCTCGGCGACCACGGTGCCGATGCCGCGTACGGCACGGACCAGGCCGGCCTCGCGCAGCGCGGTGAGGACCTTGGTCGCGGTGGCCATCGCCACGCCCCATTCGGCGGTGATCGCCCGGGTGGAGGGGACCCGGTCGCCGGGCCGCAACTCGCCGGCCTCGATGCGGCGGCGCAGCTCGGCGGCGATCCGGGTCGAGGGGATGGCCGGGGTGGTGGGGGCCGGGGCGGCGGGGGGAGTGGGGTGGGTCATCGAGGTCTCCCGGGCGGTTGGGTCGTTGGGTGGTGGGCGGGCCGGCGGTTGTGGTGGCAGGGCCGGCGTCGGTGGTGCGTGTTCGTGGTGCCGGTGCACTAGGGCGGTGATGGGTGCACTATAGGGTGCGGATGGCCTCGGTGGGTAGTGCAGTCGTTTTGGTGCACTACTTGGTGAAGGCTTTATCTGCCTTGGATTCAAGGCCGTTGCGTGCGTCTGTGGATGCTGCTTACTCTGTACGCGTTCAGCGCGTACGCCGTATAGGTGCATCACTGGGGGAGATTTTCGTGACGACCGTCGAGACATCCGAGCAGCCCGGGGCGGTGCCGTTGGCAGGGCGGCGGGAGTGGGTCGGGCTGGCCGTACTGCTGCTGCCGCTGCTGTTGGTGAGCATGGACGTGTCGGTCCTCTACTTCGCGGTGCCGTTCATCGGCCGCGCGTTGGAGCCGACCGGCACGCAGCAGTTGTGGATCCTGGACATGTACGGATTCGTGCTCTCCGGCCTGCTGATCGTGATGGGTGCGCTCGGCGACCGGATCGGCCGGCGGCGACTGCTGCTGGTGGGCGCGGCGATGTTCGGCGGCGCGTCGCTGGTGGCCGCGTACGCGCACAACGCGGAGACGTTGATCGCGGCCCGGGCGCTGCTGGGCGTGGGCGGCGCGGCGTTGATGCCGTCCACGCTCGCGCTGATTCGCACCATGTTCCTCGACCCCAAGCAGCGCGGGACCGCGATCGCGATCTGGACGGCCGTGATGACCGGCGGGATCTCGCTCGGGCCGATCCTGTCCGGCGTGCTCGTCGAACACTTCTGGTGGGGCTCGATCTTCCTGATCAACGTGCCGGCGATGGCGTTCCTGCTGTTCCTGGTTCCGGTGTTCGTGCCGCGCCATCGGGGCCTGGCCCGGGGGCCGTTCGATCTGATCGGCGCGGTGTTGTCGCTGGGCACGTTGTTGCCGGTGGTCTGCGGGATCAAGGAGATCGCCCGCTCCGGAGCGGCCACCCTGCCGGTGCTGAGCATCGGCTTCGGGCTGATCGTCGGCGCCCTGTTCGTGCGTCGCCAACTCACCGCCACGCACCCGCTGTTGGATCTGGAACTGCTGCGCATGCGGGCGTTCGGCGGGTCGGTGGTGGCCAATGTGTTGTCGATGTTCGCGATCGTCGGCTTCGCCATCTTCACGACGCAGTACCTGCAATCGGTGCTCGGGATGAGTCCGTTGCGGGCCGCGCTGTGGAGCCTGGTGCCCTCGGGGGCGGTGGCGGTGGCGACTCCGGTGGCCACCGTGCTGGCCCGGCGGATGGACAGGGTGTGGGTGATGTGTGGCGGGTTCGTGCTCGCCGCGGGCGGCTTCACGGTGTTGGCCGGGGCTCGGCCGGACTCCCCGTTGGTGCTGCTGCTCGGCGGGTCGGCGGTGTACGCGGCGGGCGTGGTCGCGGTGATGACCCAGGTGACCGAGATGGCGATGGGCGTCGCGCCGGCCGACCGCGCCGCGTCCGCCTCGGCGGTGTTGGAGTCCGGGAGCGAACTGGGCGGCGCGCTGGGCATGGCGCTGCTGGGCACGATCGGCGACGCGGTCTACCACCGCGCGATGGCGGATACGGCGCCGAGCGGGCCGGCCCGGGAGACGCTCGGCGGCGCGCAGGCGGTGGCGGCGCACCTGCCGGAGGATTCCGGCCGGGCACTGGTGGACTCGGCTCGGGAGGCGTTCTGCGACGGGATGAACTCGGCGGCGATCGGGGCGGTGGTGGTGATGATGGTCGCGGCGGTGTACTGCGCCCGGTTCTTGCGGGGGGTGCCGGTTGCGAACGGTGGCGGCGTGAGCGTCGAGGACGGTGTGGGTTCGAGGTCGGAAGCGGATTCCGGTTTGGGTGATCGGGCGGCGGTCGGGTCGGGGGAGGCGTCGCAGGTGCGGTGAAACGACGGGCGGGGCAGGGGGCACGATCGGCTTGGCGCCGGTCGTGCCCCTTCCGCCTGTCGGGGGTCCGCCGACGAGGTCACCTGCGGGCGCAGGCGCGGGCGGTGTGGATGGTGGTGGCGGCGAGGTAGAAGGCATCCGGGCGCCACAGGATGCCGGTGTCGGCGTCGGTGTCGAGCAGGGCGTCCAGTGTGGCCAGGTCACGCTCGTCGAGGCGGTCGGCCAACAGGGCTCGACGGTGCGACAGTTCGGCGTACAGGTGTTCGCGCGGCGCGGCGTCCAAGGGCGAGGGCAGGTCGATCAGGAACGAGTGCGAGCCGGTGGGCACCAGGCCGGCGCGGGCCAGCATGGCGGGCCAGTCCTCGACCTCGGCGCGCGCACCGGGCAGGGACGCGCGCAACTCGGCGAACCAGTCCTCGTGGGCGGCGTCCAACCGGGCCTGGAGCCCGGGCCGGCCGATGCCGATGTCGCGGGGCAGGAAGCGCGGGGCCAGGCTGCGTTCGGCGACCGCGATCACCCCGCCGGTGCGCAGCACCCGGGCCAGCGCGTCCAGGGCTGCCTGCTGGTCGCCCAGGTGGTGCACGACGTCACCGGCCCAGACCACGTCGGCGCTGCCCAGGGCGGGCAGGTCGGCGGGCAGGTCGACCCGGTGGGTACGGACCCGGTCGCCCAGCCCCTCGCGCCGTGCCCGGGCCCCGGCTCGGGCGAGCAGGGTCGGGCTGGGCGCGCCGGCGACCACGTCGGCGTTGGGGAAGTAGCGGGCCAGCAGGCAGGAGGCGATGCCCGGACCGCCGCCGAGGTCGAGGATGCGATCCACCCGGGCCAGCGTGTGGTCGCCGTGGAGCGCCAGATCGCGCAGGCGCGTGGCGGCCTGTTCCAGGAAGGGCGCGTGCAGCTCGGCCTCGCGTTCGAGGTACGACCCGGCGGCGTCCCGATCCAGGTCGTCCGGGCTGGGGTGGCTGGTCATCGCTGGGTCTCCCGAGGTCGGGGCGCTCATCGTGGTGGGCGGCCGGGGGTGATCTTGTGTGGTGGGGGGTGCAACGTCGGGGGAGGGGTGCGGTAATCCGGGGGCGGGTGGGGGTGGGTGGGGAGAGCGGCGAGTCGGAGGGGCTGGGGCGCGGGTCGGGTGTGGAAGCTGGGTTGGGGTCGTGAGGGTGGTGGGTGGTTCTGAGTCGTGGGTCGGGTGCGGCAGGCGGGCCGGGGTGGGGAGTGCGGCGAGTCGGAGGGCTGGGGCGTGGGTCGGGTGTGGAAGCTGGGCTGGGGTCGTGAGGGCAGCGAGGGGGTGGGGCTGGGGTGCGAGCGGAGCGAGCCGAGAAGTTCGAGACGCGAGCCGGGCTCGGGGCCGGGGCCTGGGTCGTGAGCGGAGCGAGCGGGTGGGGTGGCTTTCGGCGATGCGGCGCTGCTTTTTGTTGGGCGCCTTCGGCGCCGGCTCGCGAGGCACCACTTTTTTGTTCCGTCGCGGGCTCCTCCACAAAAAAGTGGCCCCTCGCTCGTGACTTCG
>NZ_JBHZAV010000070.1:0-49151 GCF_042754445.1 Embleya sp. NPDC059213 | reverse complement strand
GTTTGCGCGCGCCCTGTCTTTTTTTAACCCCCCCCCCCCGGCCCCCCCGCGGGTACTCTTTCGTCGGCCCGTATCCCCCGCGGCGCCCCCCCCCCCCCCCCCGCCGGGGCCCCCCCCCACGCCTGGTCAGGTTGGCTTCAAGACCGGACGAGGGCCAAGACGTCCTTGCTCAGGGCGTCGACAGCTCCCCGGCCGGGGGCTTCGACGTTGAGCCGCAGGACCGGTTCGGTGTTGGAGGGGCGGAGGTTGAACCAGCGGCCGTCGCCGAGATCCACGGTCAATCCGTCGAGTCGGTCCGTGGTGACACCGTCGAACTGGTAGTAGACGGCCTCGATCTCGTCAAGCTTGGCGGGGACGTCGGCGACCTCGGTGTTGATCTCGCCCGAGGCGGCATAACGGGAGTAGGCGGCGACCAGCTCGGACAGCGGCCGGTCCTGTTCGCCCAGGGCGGCGAGGACGTGCAGGGCGGTGAGCATGCCGGTGTCGGCCCGCCAGAAGTCGCGGAAGTAGTAGTGCCCGGAGTGCTCGCCGCCGAAGACCGCGTCGTGCGCGGCCATCTCGGCCTTCATGAACGAGTGGCCCACGCGCGAGCGGACCGGGGTGCCGCCGTGCTCGCGGATGATCTCCACGGCGGCAGCGGAGGTGATCACGTTGTGGACGACGGCCGAGCCGGGCCGGCGAGCCAGCTCGCGGGCGGCGACCAGGCCGACGATCGCGGACGGCGGGACGGCGTCGCCGCGTTCGTCGACGAAGAAGCACCGGTCCGCGTCGCCGTCGAAGGCCAGGCCGATGTCGGCGCCGCTCTTGCGGACCTCGGCCTGGAGGTCGAGGAGGTTCTTGGGTTCCAGTGGGTTGGCCTCGTGGTTGGGGAAGGTGCCGTCCAACTCGAAGAACAGCGGCACCAGATCGACGGGCAGGTCGGTGAAGACGGCCGGGACGGTGTGGCCGGCCATGCCGTTGCCCGCGTCCACCACGGCCTTCAGCCGCCGGCTCGCGGAGAGGTCGACCAGGGAGTTGAGGTGGTCGGCGTAGTCGGCCAGTAGGTCGCGGGCGGTGGTGGTGCCCGGCTCGGCGGCCGGGGCGGGGATGTCGTCGGCCTCCAACCAGGCCCGGATCTCGCCGAGTCCGGTGTCCTCGCCGACGGGGGCGGCACCGGCCCGGCACAGCTTGATGCCGTTGTCCTTGGCGGGGTTGTGGCTGGCGGTGATCATCACCCCGGGGATGTCCAGGCTGCCGCTGGCGAAGTACAGGTAGTCGGTGGAGCCCAGCCCGGCGTCCACGACGTCGGCCCCGGCCCGGTTGGCGCCAGCCGCGAACGCCTTCGCCAGGTCGGGGGACGTCGAGCGCATGTCCCTCGCGATGACGATCCGCCTTGCGCCGGTCAGCCGGACGAACAGGGCCCCGACCTTGGCGGCGATGTCGGTGTCGAGCTGGGCGGGTACTTCCCCGCGAATGTCGTACGCCTTCACCAGACGTGAGTAGTCGGGCATGGCCTGCCTTCCGGGAGTCGGTGGGTTCCAGAGCGAGAGATTACCGACGGTGGCCACTCGAACACAGTGGTCGGGTGGTCAGTGGTCTGGTTACGGATGGGTGCCGGACCGGGGTTCGGGGAGGTCGGCGAGCAGGCCCCGTGATTCGGACGCGGGCAGCGCGAACGCGTGGACGTGCAGGTCCGCGACGGCTTCCAGCACCGGGGTGAGCATGTCGTCGGGGACGAGGGCGAACAGGCAGCCGCCGTGTCCGGAACCGGAGAGCTTGGCCCCGAACGCACCGGCCGCCAGCACCCGTTCGACACACGTGTCGATCAGGTCGGTCGAGCAGCGGACCTTGTCCCGCAGCAGGTCCTGCCCCTCGTTGAGCAACGATCCGACTCGGCGGTAGTCCACGACTGTCGTGGTCAGGGCGTCGGTGACCGCGTCGACCAGCTCGCCGGCCCGACGCGAGTACGCGAGCATGTCCGCCTCGCGGGCCTTGAACCGGGCCCGCTTGGACGCCAACACCGCTGTGGTGGTGCGTCGTTGGAGGGTGTCGATGATCACGACCGGGATGCCAAGGATCGGCGCAATGCGCTCCACCGTGGGCACCGTCCCGGCGTTCACCCGGTTGACGCCTCCGTGCGCGCAGGCCAGAAAGTCCATCCAGCCCGCCCCGGATCCCAGGTCGCCGGTCTCGGCCTGGCGGGCCAGACCGCAGACCCGGGCCAGGTCGAGCGGGTCGCCGTCCAGCCCGCCCAGCGCGGCGACCACCGCCAGGGTCAGGGCCGCGCTGGAGGACAACCCGGCGGCCACCGGCAGATCGGTGGACGCGGCGAGCACCGTCCCGGCGATCAAGTCGGCGTCGCGCAGGGTGACCCGGGCTGCGGCCTGCATGTGATCCAGGACGTGCCCGTCGTAGCGCGGATCCGCCGCCC
This sequence comes from Embleya sp. NPDC059213, assembly GCF_042754445.1. Lineage (NCBI taxonomy): Bacteria > Bacillati > Actinomycetota > Actinomycetes > Kitasatosporales > Streptomycetaceae > Embleya > Embleya sp. NPDC059213. Next base: position 46,741 of record NZ_JBHZAV010000070.1, on the reverse strand, counting down.
GCGCGGCGGGGACCAAGCGGCTGCGGAACAGGGGCGGCCCGGAGAACAGGGTCAGCGCGGGCGATCCGACCGCGCGCCAGGCCGTTACCCGCGTTCGCAGCGGCACGGCCGCCACGACGGAGGAGCCACCGGTCATCCAGTCCAGCGATTCACCGGCCAGGCACAAACGGCCCGGCACCGACACGGTGACCGCCCGCAGCGGGGTCCGGTCCCCGCTCATCGGCGCGTCTCCGGCAGTGCCTGCACGCAGGTGGCGCAGGCGGGCGAGCGCGACCAGTCCGCGCGGCCATGACGGGTTCGCCAGTCGACCATGGTCGGGTGGTGCCACAACTCGGCGAGGGAGTGGTCGGCGACGCTCCCGACGACGTACTCGCGGTGCTGGTCGCCCTCGGGCACGACGTTGCAGCACATTTTCACCTGACCCCGGTAGTCCACGCTCAGCGAGGTCTCGGTCATCCGGCACGGAGCCGTCCGCGCGGGTGCCGGCGCCGCCGTCGCTGTTCCGCCGCGGTCGTTGTAGGTGGCGATCGAGGGCCGGATGACCTCGACCTTCATTCCGCCGTCGGGGTCGGACCACACCGCCGCCAAGCCCTGACGGACCCGAGTGAACCGCCAGTGGAAGTCGGGGCTCTGGAGCTTGGTCTTCTCCAGCCACCGTCGCAGGATCTCGTACTTGGGGAGCACGTTCGCCTTGTGCGGGTAGCGGGTCACCCGCACGTAGGCGACGCCCGAGGCCCGCATCCGCTCCAACACGGTGCGGTCGAGCAGGTCGCCGTTGGTGTAGATCGCGGGTTTGGCCGCCGGGACGGTGGCGCGGACCCGCGCGATCTCCTCGTCCAGGCGGGGGTTGGCCAGCGGCTCGTTGTAGTTGTGGAAGGCGAAGAACCCCGCGAACCCGGCGGCCCCGAGTTCGGTGGTGATCCTCGCGAAGTGGTCCCAGTCCATCAATTGCTGCACGCGTCGCGCGTCGGTGTGCCCGTTCGGGCACCAGTCGCAGGCGCGGTTGCAGTAGCGGGAGGTCTCCACCTCCACGTACCGCAGGCCCGACAGCGGCCGTTGTTCGGCGCCGGCCCGCGTGCGTGGTAGCGGCAGTAACTCGTGCGCATGGGCGGTTGGTTCGGTCACGGCAATCCTCCGTATGAGGTGGACTGATCGAGGCAAAACGATGGGCCTGCCCGGCCGGGAGGGGAGCCGTCGTCCCGGCCGGGCAGGGTCTGTGGGGCCGGGTCGGGTCAGGACCGTCCGGCGTCCGATCCCGGCGGCGCGGCGCCGGACGGGCCGGCGGGGCCGGTGTGAAAGTGCGCTCGCACGGCGGCGTCCAGCCGTTGCGGGTCGGCGCCCAGGCGCGTCACGGCGACGCCCATCAGGGCCCTGGCCAAGCCCTCCCGAAGGAATGCCTCGTGCCGATGCGCGGCGACCGCAGTTATCAGGGCGTTCAGCGAGTCGAGCGTCGTGCGTCTGGTGGACTGCTTCGGCCCGATGCCGTAGGTCATGGACACCACTACCTCACCGGTCTCCTCGCGGTACTCCACCCGGAACGGCGGCGCGGATATGGGCTGTTCAGCCACGACCGGCCCCCTCGTGGGCCACGCGGCAGCGGATCTGCTTGCCGACCGGGGTACGCAGCGTGTACCAGCCGGGCGCGAGGAGATCCACCAGTCCCAGCCCGCGTCCGTCCTCGGCCCGGTCGTCGTCCAACGCGACGGGCTTGCGGCGGGGAAGCCGTTCCCCGCACGGGTCGTGGACCTTCACCGTCACTCCGGACCGGCCGGGATCCATCTCGACGACCAGGGGCACGAAGTCCCCGCACACACGCACCGCGTTGCCGATCAGTTCGGACAGGACCAGTTGCACGGCCGCCGTCGTGGCGGCGTCCACCCCGGCCTCCGACAACATCGACTCGGCCAGCCCGCGAACCAACCGCAGGTGGCGGGGCGAGGCGGTCATGTGGACGAGGAACCCACGTGACCTGGGAACCATGTAGAAGCCCGGTCCGGTCGCGACCTTGTCGTGTGCGACAGCGAACATGAGGCACCCCCGAGCCGCAGCCCCAGGGGCCGCGCAGCATGGACCACTTCACGCCACGCGGCGAACGATCAACCAGGAGTGGCGTCTTGCTCCCGAGAGTGGACTATTTCTAGTTCGAGGCGCAAGGTTTCTACCCGATCGAGTGAGAGAAGTCCTCATCGCACTCTCTTTCGAGTTCGGGTGGTGTCAGACTTCGGCAATGCCGAACTCACCCCTGATTCCCACGGTCCGGCGCCGTCGACTGGGCAGCACGCTCAGGAAGTTGCGGAACGACGCCGGCATGACCCTGGACGACGCCGCCGAGTCCATGGGCTGGAAGGCCCCGAAGCTCTCGAAGATCGAGAACGCCACCCAGCAGATCCGCCCCAACGAGGTCCACGCGCTCATCGCGGCGTACGGCATCACCGATCCGGAGGTGTTCGCCGCGTTGGAGAACCTGGCCAGGGATGCGGGCAAGAAGGGCTGGTGGCAGACCTACAGCGGCATCGTCGCGCCCGCGTACGCGGACTACATCTCACTGGAATCCGACGCCGAGCGCATCAGTGAGTGGTCCTACGTGATCCCCGGCCTGTTGCAGACCGCCGCCTACGCGCGCGAGACGATCACCGGCATCACCATGTCGCGCACCCCGGAGGAGATCGCCGCCCTCGCGGAGGTCCGACAGGCCCGCCAAGCGGTCCTCACCCGGCCCGGCAAGCCGCTGGAGTTCTGGGCGATCATCCACGAAGCCGCCCTCCACCAGCGGTTCGCGGTCCGACCGGAGACCATGCGCGACCAACTTCGACGACTGCGGGAGGTGGCCGAGATGCCCAACGTCACCTTGCAGATCATGGCGCTGAACTGCACCGCCCACCCCGGCCTCCAGGGTGGTTTCAGCCTCGTGCGGTTTCCCGGCCCAACCCCCGACGTCGTGCTGTTGGAGAACCTCAGCGGAGCCACCTACGTTGAGGGCGACGACGCGTCACCCTTCGATGGCGGGTTCGAGCGCATCCGCGCGGCGGCCCTGCCCGTGGAGGATTCCATCGCACTCATCAGAGACAGGGAAGAAGGCACACGTACGTGAACGAACTCCAGGCGGAGTTGTACTCCCACGACCTCTCCGCCGCCACCTGGCGCAAGTCCTCGGCCAGCGGCGCCGAGAACAACTGCGTCGAGATCACCGACCTCCCCCGAGGCGGGATCGCCGTACGCGATTCGAAGGACACCACCCGCGAGCCCCTGCGGTTCGACGCCGACGAATGGGCCGCCTTCCGCGAAGGCGTCCGCAACGGCGAATTCTGAACAGTGCCGACGGCGGCCGTCTTCCCCCGACCGAACCGCGGGAAGACGGTCGCCGCAGCATGCCGGGACCTACCCATGCGCCGGCTCGATGTCACGCCGTCCCCCACAACGCCTTCCGCGTGACCCACGAGTCGACGAAACAGCTTCAGATCGATCTTGAGTAGCGATAGCGTCACACACAGATACGGTCGGGGTGATCGGTGCCGGCCCTGGCCGGCCTCGAAGCACTCTCACACCGGAGATGCCCATGAGTCGGCAAGACACCGGAACCCCGCTCCTGTGGCTGGACCTGACACGCAAGTGCCAACTCCGCTGCACGCACTGCTACAACGCGTCCGGGCCGGAGGGCAACCACGGGAGCATGACCCGTGAGGAGTGGATCAGCGCCCTGGACCAGGCCGCCGCGTACGGGGTCCGCAACGTCCAGTTCATCGGCGGAGAACCCACGCTGCACCCCGACTTCCCGGACCTGGTGGACCACGCGCTGACCATCGGTCTCCACGTCGAAGTCTTCAGCAATCTGGTCCACGTCTCCGACGAGTGCTGGGAGATCTTCCAGCGCAGGGGGCTCAGCCTCGCGACCTCCTACTACTCGGACCGAGCCGACGACCACGACGCCGTCACACAGCGACGCAGTCACCGCCGCACCCGGGCCAACATCGCAACAGCCGTCCGGCTGAACATCCCCGTACGTGTGGGAGTGATCGCCTCCGACGACCGGCAGGACGTCGACGAAGCCCGACGCGACCTCACCGCTCTGGGGGTGACGAAGCTACGCGTGGACCATGTGCGCCCCTTCGGTCGCGGCGCGCACGGCCTGGCCCCCGACGCCGCGAACCTCTGCGGTCGGTGCGGCGACGGACGGGCAGCCATCAGCCCCACCGGCGAGGTCTCCCCCTGCGTCTTCTCCGACTGGATGAGCGTCGGCAACATCAGGAGCGCCCCGCTGGCCTCCATCCTCGGCAGAAACGCTATGAAGCAGGCCAACGCGTCAATTCTGGCAAAGACCGGAGGCGGCGACGATGACGACGACACCGAAGACGAGTGCACCCCCGGGTTCCCGGGCTCCGAGTGCTCCCCGAGAAACTGAAGGGCCCATGAGCCGCAGCCTTCCCCCGCCGGAGTTCCTGGCCCTGATCAGGCCGCACACCGGAGAGCCCGGCAACGTCCGCCCCACTTCACGCGGCTTCAGCTCCGACATCACGGCCCTGGTCGAGAGCGAAGAGGGCCGATTCTTCGTCAAGGCCGTCAGGAACCGGCCCGGCGGACGACGCGACTCCCTCATCCGGGAACGCCTGATCAACCCGACGGTCCACCCGATTTCCCCGGCGTTGCTGTGGAACACCGAGGACGACGACTGGCTGGTGCTCGGCTTCGAAGCGGTCGAGGGACGGCGATCCGACTTCGCGCCCGACTCGCCGGACCTCCCCGCGATCGTCGACACACTCAACCGGATCGGGGAACTCGACCCGCCCGAGGTCGCGCACGACTGGCCCGAGACGCGGTGGAACCGATTCGCCACCGACGAGGCGCAAGCCGCGCTGTTCCAAGGCGACGCGCTCCTCTACACGGACATCAACCCGAGCAACCTCATGATCGGCGCCACGCACACGTGGGCGGTGGACTGGTCCTGGCCGACACGCGGCGCCGGATTCATCGACCCGGCCTGCCTCGTCGTACAGCTGATCGCAACAGGGCACAGCGCCCGCTCCGCCGAGTCCTGGGCATCCGAGTGCACGGCATGGACGAAGGCCGACCCGACCGCGATCTCCGCGTTCGCCACCGCCACCGCCCGCATGTACCGCACCTTCGCCGAGCGCAAGCCTGACGCGGCCTGGCTCGGAGCCATGGCGGAAGCAGCCCAATCGTGGGAGGCGCACCGCAAAGCGGCCACGTGACGGTATCGCGAACCAACAACTCGACCAGAGCTGGACGCCTCCACCCAAGCCGTACCAGGAAGTGAAGGGCACCCCTGTTACATGCCCAACCTCCCCGAGATGGACCCGGTCCACCCCCTCCCCGGAGTCGCTGCGTGCGGCAGTGGTCGACACGTTTGTGCGTGATTTCGCGACACTCGGGATGCCCTGGTCGCCCGGGGGCGTGGATGGCCTTTGGGGCCATCCCGCGGCATCTATTCCTGCCGGAGGTAGCGCCGGAACGTGCCTACGCGTATGTGGTTGCCTTCGAGGGCGGCTTCGACCGCATAGGTCTTGCCGGTTCCGGCTGGGCCGTGGATGACGCCGGTGGCGGCCTGGTCGACGAGGTCGCGCACGATGCGCGCGGTGAGCTGGAAGTGTCCGGTGGGCAGCGTGGCGGCCCCGGCCAGGTCGACGAAGTGGCGCGGCAATTCACGACTCCTTGCACGGATCGACCAGGCTCCAGCAGGTCGCTGCGGGCCAGACGTCGCATCGCGGCCTCCCGGGCGCGCTCGGTACGCTCGCCCACCTCGGCCGCGACGACCAGGCGGGAGGGCTGCGCGTCCGCGCCGTCGGTCATCGGCGCGAGTTCGCGCCGGCCCGACGCGACGCCCTGCGGCGTTCGAGCCCGAGCCGGGCCGCCTCCGCGCGGGCGTGCTCGCGGAACGCCTCGGTCTGCTCCGGGGTCAGGTGCCCGGTGGGGTGCGCGGTGCACAGGTGCGCGCCGTCGCCGTAGACCTCGATCGAGCGGTCGTCGTGCGGCATGTAGCGGATCTGGACGATCCGGCCGCCGAGGCCGTGCAGTTCCGGCGCAAGGTAGGACAGCCCCGCGAAGCGAATGCCGCTCTTGCCGACGGTGCGCTCGACACCGGCCAGCAACAGGTGTCGCAGGTGGTCGGCGGGCACCCGGTGCACGGCTGCGGGGTCCTCGTTCCACGTGGACACCGGGGTTCGGTCGTCGAGGGAGCGGTGCGGGCGTTCGTGTCGCACAATTCCTCGCAGAACGATGCGATTGCGCGAGACGGTTCTGCGACGCTGAACGGCATGGACCGGACCCCGGATCGGGCCGCCGACGCGGTCGAGCGCCACGACTGCCCCAAGTGCGCCGCGCCAGCCGGGAGTCCCTGCCACACCCGCGCCGGGAAGACCGCCGTCAAGTACCACATGCCGCGGTTCGTCCTGGTGCCCGCGCTGCGCGAACTCCTCGATGTGCCCGCCCCCGCCGACCGTCGACCCGGCAAGGCGTGGATCGAACGACCCACACCGGCCGAGGTCGCTGCGGGCGTGCCCGGGCCGATCAGGATCGGGTACGCCCGCACGTCCCTGCGCCGGCAGGAACTCGCGAGCCAGACCGAGGCCCTTCAGAAGGCCGGCTGCTCGAAGATCTTCCGCGAACAGATCAGCACCCGGGTCAAGGTCCGGCCCGAACTGGAGAAGGCCCTGCGGCTCGCCCGCCGGTTCAAGGAGGCCGCGCCCGACCAGAGCGTGCTGCTCACGGTGTACGAGCTGAAACGGCTCGCGCGCAATGCCGCCGAGCTGATGCAACTGTCGGCCGATCTCCAGGCCGGCGACATCTCCCTCGAACTCCTCACCGGCCCGCTCACCGGGGTGTACGACCCCAACGGCATGGGCGCCATGCTCTTCGCCGTCCTGGCCGTGGCCGCCCAGCTCGACCGCGACTACATCCGGGAGAAGACCCTCGAAGGCCAGGACGTCGCCGCCGCCAAGGGCCGCCACGGCGGACGCCCCCGAGTCGTCGACGACGACATGCTCGTCTTCGCCCTGGCGCTCCGCGACAAGGGCGTCCGCGTACCCGACATCCCCGCCAAGCTCGTCATCAAGACGGGCAAGAACGCCGGCCGCCACCCCTCGCTCGCGTCGGTCTACCGCGCGCTCGCCGAGGCCGACGAAGCCGTACCAGCCATGCCACCGAGAACAACTTCGCCGACGCGCTGACACGTTCTCCGCGTCCGACACTGTCGGCGGGGACACACCGTCGACAGTGTCGGACGGTGGTCACCACCACTGCGCTCGCGGCGACCGATCCCGGTCCTAGAGCGTGTCTCTTTGAATGGTTGGTCAGTTGATCGGATGTGTCCGTCCGGTTAGTGATCACTGATGCGGTGTGGGACCGGATCGAGCCGCTGATGCCGGCCGATCCGGTCCGTGGTCGGCGATGGGCCGATCACCGCCGAACCTTGGAAGCCATCGCGTGGAAGTACCGAACCTGCTCACCCCGGCGGGACCTGCCCGACGAGCTCGGCTCGTTCCAAACCGCCCATAAACGGCTGATCAGATGGGCCGTCGACGGAACCTGGGAACGCATCCTTGGCGCGGTGCCGGCAGCAGCTGAGAGGGCAGACGACATCGGCTGGACTGTGTCGGTGGACTCCACCGTGTGCAGGGCTCACCAGCATTCCGCCGGAGCCAGGAAGAAGGGGGCTCCGGGCCCGGCCGAACCCGACGACCACGCGCTCGGACGCTCCCGCGGCGGCCTGAGCACAAAGGTCCACCTCGCCAGCGACAGTCGTGCACGACCCCTGGCCCTCCGCGTCACCGCAGGCCAGGCAGGCGACGCCCCGGCCTTCGAGACCGTCATGGCCGCCATCCGTGTTCCGCGAAGCGGACTCGGAAGACCCAGGACCCGACCTGATGCCGTCCTTGCGGACCGCGCGATCCGCAGTCACCTCCGCCAACGCGGTATCCGCGCTGTCATCCCCCAGCCGTCCGACCAGATCGGCCACCGTCTGCGGCGAGGCAGTGCCGGCGGCCGACCTCCGTCCTTCGACGCGGAGGCATACAAGCAGCGCGACGCGGTCGAGCGATGCATCAACCGGCTGAAGCAGTGGCGCGGCCCGGCCATGCGAACGGACAAGCTCGCCATCGCCTATCAGGCCGCACTCCACCTCGCCGCGATCCTCATCCGGACAGCCGGCTGACCGCCGAAGCGCGAGCGGCGGGATCACGACCGTGCACCGAGCGGCCTGCCGCAGGCATCGGCCGCCAACGATGTGACGGCGTTGGCCTTTGGGCTTGGCACGTGCATAAGGCAGTTGCACGCCGCGTCCCCGGGTACCAGGCCGTGGACGGTAGGGGGCAGATTCCTGGCCGTCTACCGGCCGCGGTCAGTGGCCCTCGCCGATCAGGTAATCGGCGAGGCTCTCAACCGTGGGGGTAACCTCGGGCGCTTGAATCGGACCCTTGTACTGGGCCACCAGAACGGCCTGCTTGGTCTTGACGCACACCACTCCGTCGGGGCCCTTTTTCGCCTGGATGGTCCTATCGGTGACCGACAGCACGAAGTACTTCTGGCCGGCCAGGTGGACGCCGGATGCTTGAATGGTGTCGGGTTTCACGTACCCCGCGATGATCGCATGCTGCTCTGCCGGAGAGACCGTAAAGCCAGGCGACGTGGCCAAGACGCCACCCTCCAGGCCGAGGATGGCCGCCCCAGAAATCTTTCCGGTTCCAACGAGGTTGCTGTCCACGTACGTCTGCCAATCGCCCATGCCATTCTCCGCTTTCCGTACGAGAGGCTCCCGTTGCGCGGAAGCCATGAGACGACTATGAAGCACTCCCTGGTACGAAACGGGCAAGACGCACCTGACTTCACCTCATCGTGGCAGGAGAGCCAACGGGGCATGGTTGGCGGTGTTCCTGTTCGCGCGGCGGAACACCGCTGGTGTCGCTGGTAACACCCAGCACGTGCCCGGTGGCCCCGTTGACGGTCCGGCCGCTCACGTCGCCTCTCGATGGGACGAGCAATCCTCGCCGTTCACGTCGGCCGCTTGCGTGCCCACCACCCAGCGATCAAGGAGAGAGGCCCTAGCGCTGAAGCCAGGGCGCGTAGTACCGGGCACCCGGCTTCACCGGGCCGGCTTCGCCCGTGGGCGCGCCGGCGATCACCAAGGCGTAGGCATGGGCGAGCTCGACCAGTGCGGTGGACGCCTGGCCCGCGGACTTCTCGGCGACGAGCTGTGCCTCGGCACCGATGGCCCTCAGCAGCGCGTCCCGGGCGTCGGACGCGGCGGGAACCTCGGTGACGACCGTGACCGTCGCCGGAATCCGGTGGATCCCCTCACCGGCGGGAACCTCGGTGGACTCTGCTCCGCTGTCGTTCATGAACACTCCTCGGTCTCGATGCGATGGTCGCGCAACGGGCGCCACGACGACCCATTTCAAGATCATTCATGGCTCCGGGAACCAGCCCCGGAGTCCCCGCGATGATTGACCGGTTTCAGCGTCCGGTTGGCGTGAACGACACCGATCAGCGCGCTGACATCTCACCGTGAGTTCGTGTCAGTAGGGGGTGACGGGGGTTCCGTGGTTGTGTCCGATGTCAGGTCGGGGGGCGGCCATCAGGCGGAGGCTGTACGCGACGCTGGGGGCGATGGTGTCCGTGGTGGGGCCGCGATGGATGAGCCAGGTCTCGGTGAAAGTGTCGAGCGCGTGGTGCCGGCGGACCGTCGGGCCGGTGTCGTCGATTCCGCCGTCCGGGAGCACTCGCAGCAGCGCGTCGGCCTCGTCGACCCGCATGGGCTTTCGGCATACGACATCCGCCGTCCCTCGCCCCGCACGGGCACGAACGTGCCGGACGTCCATGACCATCCCGAATCGGCTGCCGCGCCCCGGCCCGGCCACCCCGCGGTCGGGCCGGGTGCGGAACCCTACGGAAGATCGACGAAACCCTCGTGGGCGATCTCCAGGGTTTCCCTCTCGGGCCGCGACCCTTCCACCTCGATTGACGGGCCCTGCCATTTCACCGGCAGCACGCCGTCCAGCAACCAGCGGGCGGTCGCACGTCGCTCCGGATCGAGACTGGTGAGCTGGGCACGCTGGGGGGCCTTCCGGCCGACCTGCTTCGCGTACCAGGCTCCTGTCGCCTCGGACTGGGCACAGCGCGGCCGTTGGAGGACGATGTTGGGACGAGGAGACCGAGAACCTCCGCTCTCGCCCTCCTGCTTGGCCGGCAACCCCTCGCAGATCGTGAAGGTGCCGAGATTCACTTCCCCGACGGTGAGCTGGAACAGTCCGGATGTGCTGGGCGAGTTGCCGCTCATGGCGGTACCTTCCGGTCGGCAGGACGAGAAACCGATCACGACCGGCCCTGTCGGCGGGTCCCGGAAACACTATCCGCAGTGACACGGGACCGGATGGTGACCGAAACACCCGGTGTGCGACGCGCGCTCGGAGACAACGGGCCGCGCCAGACCAGAGCGTGATCCCGGCGGTGCACGAGCTGAAGAGACCCGCGCGCAACGCCGCCGAACTCATGCAGCTCTCCGCCGCGGCATCTCGCCCGAAACTCCTCACCGACCCGCTCACCGTGGTGTACGACCCCGACAGCACGGGCTCCACGCTCTTCGCCGTCATGGCCGTCGGCTCGGCTTCACCCGGCGAACAACCACCCGCCGACCGCGGCAGCTCGCGGCAGATGCCGTTCCGCGCCGACCGACCACCGGAATCGGCCGATCACCGCCGCAGCACCGCGCCCCACCTCGTCCGGGTGAGTGATCCGCGCGAGGCCGACGCCGGGGCGGACGGGCGCCCGCCGGCGCGTGGCCGAAAGCGCCGCAGCCCATGTCCGTAAAGCGATCTGTCGCAGGCCGCGTCCGGGATGGAAGGCTCTCGACGACGATGTGTATCCCATCTCTCGAAGGGTTGTCCGTGGCCAGGAATGTGCTTACCCGGGACGAGCGTCTGCAGCGGCTGCGGGAGCGGTTGCAGGGCAAATCCGCCCTGCCCGAGGGGCGGGTGGCGTCCTCCAAGGGGGCGCGTCTGCTGTACGGGGTGGCGTTGCACGGCGCGGCGCGTGGGGCGGCGGGTCTGGAGTTGACGGACCTGGAGGCCCGGCTGGTCGGGGCGTTGGGCGCGGTGCTGGACGAGGGGGAACTCGACGACTTCGGCCGGGTGTACACCGAGGAGTCGGCCGGCCGTGCGCGCCTGTTCCCGGACGTACTGGCGACGCGTCCGGTCGACGAGGGCTACGGGGACGAGGACCTGGCGCGGGATCTGCCCCTGCTGGCACCGGAGATCGCCGCGCAGGCGAATGTGCGGATCGTCGACCTGGACGCCGCCGAGGGCGAGCGGGTGCCGGGATCGCGCACCGACGAGGAGTTCGACCGGGCCGCGGCCGCGCACGGCTACGGGGCCGTCGTGGTGACCGCCTCGGGCGCACCGCCCGCCGTCGCGAGCGCGCCCCCGATCCAAGTCCGGCTGGACCTCACGAAGTTCTGGTGCTACCGCGAGTCCAACGAGTGGAGCGGTTCGGACGAGATCTTCTGGGCGGCCTGCACCTCCGCCGACAAGGGCGCGGAACGCACCAGCGTCACCCGCGAGTACGGGGACGTCGACGAGGGGGAAACCCACAACCTCGACGCGAACACGACCGTGTTCGACGGCCCGGTCGGCAATTCGCTGATCGCCCACATCGAATGCTGGGAGAAGGACCAGGGCAGCGAGGCGACCGTCAGGAAGATGCTCGCCCAGATGACGACGACGCTGCGCACCACCGCCGAGAAACTGGCCCTGCTGCCCCTGGGCGATTGGCAGGCGTCCGAGCACTACTCGGCCATGGCGGGCATGATCGCCGACCTCTGCTACGCGCTCATCCAGGCGTCGGGGGACGACTGGGTCGCGGGACACGTCTTCACCTACGACCGCGCGGCCCTGCAACGCCTGGCCGGCGCCGAGTACCAGGTGGGCCCCTTCATCGGCGAGATCGTGGCACGCGATGGAGGGCACGTACTGTACGGCCGGATCGACCTCCCGGGGCCGGCCCCCCTGGAGTACGCGGTGCGCACCGGCGACGTGTGGAGCGCGCCGGTCTCCGCGGGCTGGCAGAGCAGGACGCCGCCGGCGCTGGCGTCGTACAAGGGCAAGCTGTACGCCCTGTTCATCCGCCCCGCCGACAACGCGGTGATGTGGACCCGCCTGGAAGGCGCGACCTGGAGGACCCCCGAACGGGTCGGCACCGACGGCAGTGTCCTCACCCCGGCCGTGACCGCGGCCCACGGCAGGCTGTACTACGCCGTCACGGGCGCGGGAGGCAAGCTGTGGTGGCGGACCTACACCGAGGCCGGAGGCTGGAGCGCCATCGCGCAGTTCGCCGACCACCACTCGGCCTACGAGCCCGCGCTCGCCGCGCATCCCGAAACGAACGGGGTGTTCCTGAGCCTCGTCGGCCCCAACCGCACGGAATGGACCAAGTACCACGACGGCACCCGCTGGAGCGAGGCCTATCAGGACCGCGAGGACTGGACTCTGGGCAACGGCGTCGCGATGACCGCCCTGGGGCCGCACCTGTGGAGGATCGCCAACGGACTGGACACCAAGGTGTACACCAGCCGCTGGGTCTACGGCAGCGGGTGGCGCAACGTGGACGCCCACCCGTCCTGGCGCACCGGGCACGCCCCGGCACTCGCCACCCACGGCAACCTCATGTGGATCCTCATGCGAGGCACCGACGGCGCCCTGTACGCGGCGAACTGCGACAACACCGCCTGGTCTGCCGCCCACGTGGTCGGCGGCGCCAGGCCACTCGACGCACCCGCCGCCGCCTCACACGACGGCAAGCTGTACGCGATGTACCGCCGCCAGACCTGACGCCCACCGAAAGAGCGTTCCGTTGCGCAACGGAACGCTCTTTCGGTGCCGTTCGGGATCGGCCGAGCCCCCGGCCGGGCAACGGCGGCCGGCGACGCGACTCGCCCGGTCCTGCGCACCGCCGACCCGGAGCCGTCGAACGCGCCGCGCTCGACCACGGCGTCACCGTACGGCGAAGCCGGGGCCACACCCGCGCGCGGGCACCCTCCTCGCCGTCCACCGCCGGCCCCTTGACGGCGGTCGGGGCGCCCCGATCCACCCGGCCCGGCGCAAGGCCCGGCGAGAGCGACGCCGCAGCCGTGGAGCCGGATCGCGAACCTCCCGAAAGCGTCACCCGGGGAAGTCCTCCTCCATGGCGGACGGGGTGATGCCTCACGTGACGCTCAGGTCGGTGGACGACGCCCGCGAGGCGACGGATGCACGGGGGCCGCCGCCCTCCGACGCACCCATGTACTCCGACCGGCCAGACGGTCCGCCCGCAGCCAAGACCTGAGGCTCGTGGGCTCCGCGAGGGTGGCTGTGGTGCTCGGTGTGGGTGACGGCGTTTGGACGGGGCGGTGAAAGTTCCGGACGGAAGCCTCGACGCGCGCGAACTTCAGGTAACACCACGGCTACCTTGCGTGATAATCGCTGGTGTCATGGCGCTTCCGGCCCTGCGTCGGCCGAGGGCGCACCGATATCACAGGAGGAGAGACACATGGCCGATCAGGCCCGGCTGGAGGACGACCAGAACCTGTGGCGGGCGAGGTACACCGCCGACGAGGGGTGGGGGCCCGGGGTGGCCTTCGCCGACCATCTCAGCGTGGCGGCCCCCGCCCTCGCCGTGGTGAACGGCATCCTCCACTGCGCCCACCGGGGTGCCCGCGAGGAGGGACGCACGCGGCTCCCCGTGCGCTGGACCTCCTTCGACCCGGCGGCCGCCCAGCCGTTCGTCGACGCGCTGAGGAAGGCGTCGCAGCCTCTCGCCGAAGGGGCCGCGGAGGAGCAGCACGCCCGGCGGGAGAAGGACATCCGGGCTGCGGCCGAGGCGCTGGAGCAGGCGAGGAAGTGGACGCCCGACGCCGTAGCCGGCGAGGACGGTGGGCTGCTGAGCGTGGAGACGCCGGCGCTGGTCGACGACGACGGCACCCTGCGGATGGTCTTCACCGGGTCGGACGGTGACGGGGGGCGTGCGACGTCGCTGTGGGAGACGCATCTGGTCGTCGGCGGGAGTGGTCCCACGTGGGACCCTCCCCGGAGGATCCCCGTGGATGCCTCCCTGCCCCTGGCTCCGGGCCTGGCCGTGTTCAACGGCGCGGTGCACCTGGTCTTCGTCGATCCCGACGGCGGGTCCGTGCGGCACCTGGTCCGCGACGCCGCCGCGGGCACCTGGACACCGACCGCCGCGTCGTCCCTCCCGTACCGCGAGACATGGTCGGACAGCATGAACCAGACCGAACTCGACAAGCACGGCTGGCCGGGCAACGTGGGACTCGCGGTCCACGACGGCAAACTCCACCTGGCCTACAGGAACAGCGCGTTCCACGACGTCAGCAGCACCGTGACGGGTGCGAAAGGCGGCCATCTGCGACACGCCGTCTTCGACGGCGAAAAGTGGACCCATCCCGGCGACGGCAAGCTGCGTGTGTCGGGCAGCAAGGGGACCAAGGGGGTGCCGAAATCCCGCCGCGGTGCCGCTCTGGCCTCGCACGGCGGCAGGCTCCACGCGATCTACCCGAACATCCACGACGACGACCTGCACCACACGAGCTGGACCGAGGACGCGGGCTGGACCGAACCGGCCGCGCTCAAGGGCCACCCCTCCAACAACACCCCCGCCCTGCTGCCCTTCACGGAAGGGCCGGCCGGGGCCGAACGCGACACGCTGCTCATGGTCCACCGCGGTATCGACCGCCACGTGCCGCCCACTCCGCCGGCGCCGCCCGCGCCGCCGAGCCTGGCGGACGTGAAGGAACGGGGCGAGACCGTCACCGGCAGGGGCGTGGTCAACTACGGCGACGACGCCTGGTCCCGTGTCCACCACCGGGTCTCGCTCACCCCCGTCACCCTGAACAACGACAGGAAGGGCGTCATCGCCACCTGGGAGGCCACGGCCGAGTACTTCTGGGGCTTCTCCTGGTACCCCGAGAACTACGACGGCGTATACAGGCCCCGCATCAGCGCCGGCACCCTGCGCTTCAAGAAGGCGGGCGACCGCCTGTCCGCGCTCCGCAACGAGGAGTTCTCCGGCGGCTTCGACGCCGACGGCCGCTTCCGCCACGACGTCGTCATCCCAGATGTGGAGGCCGGCGAGTACGAGCTGTACCTGGGCGCGCTGAACACCCGGAAGGACGGCGGCTACTGGCTCGGCAGCAAGGCCGCCCTCAGCGAGGGCGAGGCGGACTCCGAACGCTGGACCCGCGTCCACGACTTCAGCCCGGCCACCGTCACCGCCACCGTCTGACCCCGGACACCACCAACCACACCCCCGGCCACCCGGGTGGAGGTCGCACGGCTCTGGACCGTGCGACCTCCGCGGCCGGCACCCGGACGCGTCCGGCGGCCACCGGCCTACTCCTCGTCCACCGCGTCCGGGTCGCGCAGGGGCCGCAGGCCACCGGGAAGTCCGGCAGCGAGAAGGAGTAGCGGCCCAGCATGTTGACGTGCCGCACGAATGGGGGCCGAGTTCCGACCGCCCCGTTCACCGGGCGTGGGGTGGCGCCTCATCCCGCGCCTGACTCAATCCGCGAGGAACACACGACCGGCAGCGGCCGTCACGACGAGCGTGGCCATCGGTAGCCGCCCAGGCGGGGACCCTGTGAGCGAGCCTCACAGCAGTGTTCGGTGTGCCCCGGGTGTGCCCGAGGTGTGCCCGGACGCTTGCGAACCGGGCCGCGGCGTGGCGGACCAGACGTCACACGTTGGCCTTCTGAGCAGGGAAAACGCGTACGGCGCGGCACCGTTCGGTGTCGCGCCGTACTGTGCGTCACGCGGGTGCTGTGACTTGAAAACTGCTAACAGGGGTGACTCTGTTCGTGGGTTCGAATCCCACGTCCTCCGCAGGAAGCGATGCGGATGCGCGAAAACGCAGGTGGGCGGCGGTACCCGGGGCAACTCGGGTGCCGCCGCCCTTGTGTGTGGGTGCGCCGGCCTGCGGCGCGCGGGGGCGAGGTGGTCGGACCTCGCGGTCGTTCCGCCCGTACGGGGTCGTCCCGGGGCGTGGGTGGGTGGGGTCGGGTGGGTGGCCATAATCGGGGCCGGGCTCGATTCGGCCGGCGGCCTCGCGGGGCCGGGATCGGGATCGGTCGAACGGGGGACTGCGCATGTTGGATCCGTTGTTGCCGGGTGATCCTCGGGAGGTTGCCGGGTATCGGCTGCGGGGTCGGCTCGGCCAGGGCGGGATGGGCAGCGTCTACCTGTCGTACGCGGGGTGGGCAGCCGGTCGCGCTCAAGGTGGTGCGGCCCGATCTGGCGCGGGACCCCGAGTTTCGTCGGCGGTTCGAGCGCGAGGTGCAGGCCGCTCGGCGGGTGTACGGGCCGTACACGGCGCCGGTGCTGGACAGCAACACCGATGGCCCGCTGCCGTGGCCGGCCGGGGCGTACGTCGCGGGGCCGCCGTTGTCGGAGGCGGTCAGGGTGCACGGGCCGCTGCCCGTCGAGACGGTGTTGTTGCTGGTCGCCGGGGTGGCCGAGGCGCTGGAGGCGGTGCATGCGGCGGGTGTCATCCATCGTGATCTGAAACCGTCCAACGTGCTGCCGGCCTCGGACGGACCGCGGGTGATCGACTTCGGCATCGCCCGCGCGGCCGACACCACCGCGCTCACCGGCACCGATGTCGCGGTCGGCACACCGGCGTTCATGTCGCCGGAGCAGGTGCAGGGCAGGCCGGTCGGGTTCCCGTCCGATGTGTTCTCGCTCGCGCTGGTGGGTCATTACGCCGCGACCGGCGACCATCCCTTCGGGCAGGGCCACGCCCAGGCCCTGATGTATCGGATCGTCGGCGAGGCGCCGGATCTGAGCACGTGCCCCGAGCCGCTGCGGGGCGTGCTCGACGCGTGCCTGGCCAAGGATCCCGCCGACCGGCCTTCGCTCGCGGAGGTGATCGAGGGCTGCCGGCGCGGTGCCGAGGTGACCACGCTCGTGCGCGGACAGCGCGGTGTCGCCGCCGGTCACGCTCAAGTACATGGCGTGTCACTCGGATTCGGGCGGTGACTCGAACGACTCTCAGTGACTCGAACGACTCTCTCACGGCCGAGCTGCGGTTCCTGGACACCGGAGCCGTCGCGGGCCTGGTCGCCAAGCCCGACGCGACCGTCGAGGAGTGCCGCGGCGCGGCCCGCGTGGCGTCGCTGCCGGACACGTTGCCGCTCTCCGCGCTCAACTCGAACCTGGTGGCGCGCGACATGGGGTTCTGCGTCGAGACGAGCCGCAAGACCGTGGTGCTGGTGTGGGTGACCGACATCCGGGAGCCGTCGAGTGCCGGGGGATTGCGGACGTTCTCCGTGAACGTCACCCGGTGGAAGACGGGGTCCGAGAAGACGGGGTCCTGACCGCCGATTCCTCGGTCCTTGTCCACCGATCGGTGGACGAGGGGTTCCATCGGTCGAGCCTGTCCGCGATACCGGCCCGGCGACCAGGATTTCGGGCATGACGAATCTTCCTGTTCGGGTGGCGCGGTGGAGCGCCGGACACCCCTGGCGAGCCATCGCCGGCTGGGTTCTCTTTGTCGCGTTGTGCCTCGGCGGTGGCATCGCCGTCGGGGGCAACGCGGCCACGGCGGACGACTTCCGGGTCGGCGAGGCCGGTCGCGGCGAGGCGCTGGCCACCGAGGGCGGGCTGCAACAGCGGCCGATGGAGCGGGTGTTGATCACCGCGAAAACCGGACCCTTGGACGTACGCGCCGCGACCGCCGCGGCCGGCGAGATCGTGGACCGGATGGGCAGGTTGCCCGAGGTGTCGTCGGTGGCCGCGCCGGTGCGCTCGGCGGACGGCACGGCGATCCGGGTGGACGTCACCATGAAGGGCGCCGAGCTGGACGGGAAGAACCACGTCGACCCGCTGCTGGCGCAAACCGCGAAGGTGCGGGCGGGATACCCCGGCCTGCGGATCGCGGAGACCGGCGGCCCCTCGATCAGCAAGGACGTCCAGGGCCAGCGGGGCGAGGACCTCTCGCGGACCGAACTGATCGCGCTGCCGGTCACCCTGCTCACCCTGTTGATCGTGTTCCGCTCGGCGGCGATGGCCACCGTGCCGCTGCTGCTCGCGCTGTCCTCGATCGCGGCGTCGATCGGGCTGTCGATGCTCGCGTCGCACGTGTTCCCGGACGCCGGGGTCGGCACCAACGTCATCCTGTTGATCGGCCTGGCGGTCGGCGTCGACTACGCGCTCTTCTACCTCAAGCGCGAACGTGAGGAACGGGCCCGCTCCGGCGGCCGACTCGACTCGCGGGCGCTGGTCGAACTGGCCGCCGCCACCTCCGGACATGCCGTCGTGGTGTCCGGGCTCGCGGTCGCCGCCTCCAGCGCGACGCTGTTCCTCGCCGACGACGTGATCTTCTCCTCGATCGCCACGGGGGCCATCGTGGTCTGCCTGGTCGCGGTGCTCGGGTCGCTGACCGTGCTGCCCGCGCTGCTGGTCGAGCTTGGCACCCGAGCCGAGCGTCGGGCGGTCCGCCGGGCCGAGCGTGCGAGCCGGCGCGGCCGGGCCGTACCGGTGCGCCGGGAACCGCGCGCCGGAGCCGGCCGGATCACCTCGGCCGTGCTGGGCTTCACCAGCCGCCGCCCCGGTGCCACGCTCGCCGTCGCCGTGCTCGGCATGCTGGCCCTGGCCGCCCCGCTGGCCGACCTGAAACTGACCGACATCGGCCGGGAGACCTACTCCCGCAGCCTGCCCGCGATGGAGACCTGGCACCGGCAGAACCAGGCGTTCCCGGAACTCAAGTCGATGCACCAGGTCGTGGTCCGAGCCGACGCCGGCCGCGCCGACGAGGTGGCGGGCGCGCTGCGCGAGTTGCAGCGACGGGCACAGGCCGACCCGGCACTGGCGCACATCGACGAGCTGCGCACCTCGCCGGACCGCCGGATCACCATGATGGAACTGCGCGTACCGCACTTCGTCGGTGCCGATGCGGCGCAGGACTCGCTGGAGCGGGTACGCCGGGACTACGTGCCGGCCACGGTGGGCAGGTTGGCCGGCGTCGACATCGCGGTGACCGGCGATGTGGCTCGCTACGCGGACTATCCCGAGCATCAGAAGGGGAAGTTGCCGCTGATCATCGCGACGCTGCTCCTGGTGACCTTCGTGATCACCGTGTTCGCGTTCCGGTCGGTGGTGCTGGGCCTGGTCGGTGTGCTGTTGAACCTGCTGTCCGCCGGTGCCGCGTTGGGGCTGCTGGTCGTGGTCTTCCAGAACAGTTGGGCCGAGGGGTTGTTCGGCTTCACCTCGACCGGGTCGATCGGCTCCCGGGTGCCGCTGTTCCTGTTCGTGATCCTGTTCGGCTTGTCGATGGACTACCAGGTGTTCGTGATCAGCCGGATCCGGGAGGCCGCGCTGCGCGGGGTGCCGACCCGGCAGGCCGTACTGGAGGGAATCGGCAGCTCGGCCGGCGTGGTGACCAGCGCCGCGTTCGTGATGGTGACCGTGTTCGCCAGTTTCATGGGTCTGCATCTGATCGAGATGAAGCAGTTCGGCTTCAGCCTGGCGGCGGCCGTCCTGCTGGACGCGTTCGTGATCCGGATCATGATCCTGCCCGCCGCGATGTTGCTGCTGGGCGACCGGAGCTGGTGGCCGTCGATCGGGATGCGCCGGAGCAGCGCGCAGGGCCCCGCCGCCGGGGTGCGTGCGACCGAAAAAGTAGGCTGATCGGCATGTCCGAACGGCCGCAGTCCATCGACCGATTCCGGATCTGGAACCTGCACCGGTGGTACCTGCTCTTCTGGGTGCTGCTGGGTCTGATGCCGATGATCGTCGCCGGCCGGGACGACCCGGGGGCGTCCCGGTACTGGTCGATGGCACTGCCGGTCCTGGTCGCACTGGCCTACCTGATCATGCGACTGTTCCCGGACAACCCGGTGTTGCGACCGCGCACCTTCGGGTGGGTGCTCATTGTCGGACTGGGCGCGATGGCCTATTCGCGCCACGGCGGCGCGTCGGTGTACGTCGCGACCATCCCGCACTTCTGGTTCCTGACCAGGGACTCCCGGTCGGCGATCGTCTACGGCGGCCTGGGTGCCGCGGCCACGGTGGCCGGTGGTGTCGCGCCGCAGGGCTGGAGTCCGGACCTGCTCACCGGCAATACCGTGGCGACGCTGATCGCCTACGCGATCAGCGTCCCGCTGGGGCTGTCGGTGCTTCGCTTCGTCGAGCAGGGCGACGAGCGGGTGCGTGCCCTGGACGGCGAACTGGAGAGCGCGCAGCGGCGGTTGGCCGAGGCCAATCAGCGCCGGGGGGCCGCGGAGGAGCGGGAGCGGCTGGCCCGGGAGATCCACGACACGCTCGCCCAGGGCTTCGCGTCCATCATCGTGCTCGCCGAGGCGGCGCGGTCGGGCATCACGAGCGATCCCGCGACCACCGGCCGGCAGTTGCTCTCGATCGAGCACACCGCTCGGGAAAACCTCGCCGAGGCCCGGGTGTTGGTCGGCTCCGCCCCGCAGAGCGGGGTCGTCCCGGGCTCGGTCGCCGGCGCCCTGCGCCGCACACTGGACCGTTTCGTGGAGGACACCGGGCTCACCGTGGACGCGGAACTGCCCGACGTCGAATGCGACCAACCGACCCGGATCGCGCTGTTGCGCTGCACCCAGGAGTCGTTGGCCAACGTGCGCAAACACGCGGGTGCCACGACGGTCGGCGTGCTGCTCGCCGCCCACCCGCACGGCATCGAACTGGAGATCACCGACGACGGCCGAGGATTCGTGGTCGACGCGGCGCGAGGTTTCGGCCTCGACGGCATGCGGCGGCGACTGGCCGAACTCGGCGGCGAGTTCACCGTCACCAGCTCGGTCGGGGACGGCACCCGGGTCCTGGCGATGATTCCCACCGATGGTCAGGAGTGAAGGACATGACACAGGACAGGCTGCGCGTCGTGGTGGTGGACGACCACTCGGTGATGCGCGCCGGAGTGGTCGCGCTGCTGGCCTCGGAGCCCACCATCGAGATCGTCGGCGAGGCGGGCGACGGGCTCGCCGCCGTCGAACTGGTCGAGCGACTGGAGCCCGACGTGGCGCTGATCGACCTGCGGATGCCGGTCCTGGACGGGGTGGCCGCCACCACTCGGATCGTCGGACTCGGCGGCCGGACCCGGGTGTTGATCCTGACCACGTACGACACCGACGTCGAGATCGAGCGCGCGGTGGAGGCCGGTGCCATCGGCTACCTGCTCAAGGACACCACTCGCGAACAACTCGTCGACGCCATTCGCTCGGCGGCTCGGGGCCAGACCGTGCTCGCCCCCAGGGTGGCCGAGCGGCTGGTCGCCCGGATGCGCCGGCCCGCCCCGGTGGTGTTGACCACCCGCGAGGTGCAGGTGCTCGACGCGGTGGCGGACGGGCTCTCCAACGCGGACATCGGCAAGCGGCTGGTGATCGCCGAGGCGACGGTGAAGACACATCTGCTGCGCGTCTTCGCCAAGCTCGACGTCAGCGACCGCACGCACGCGGTGGTCATCGCGATCGAGAGCGGCCTGCTGCCGCGGGCCGCCGACGGAATTCGCGACTGAGCACGTCCCACCGGCTTCGGGGCCGGGCCCACCCCCGGGCGGGCCCGCGGCGGATTCGGCGACCTCGCGACCCCCGGCGAACCTCGCGGGCCCCGATCCGCGCCGGGTCTGCATTCGTCCGTACCGGGGCGCGCCGGACCCCGGAAGAGCGCTCCTATATATAGGGGGTACGCCGGGCGCGACTTTCGGCGCAAGGAATCCGCTTTCCCGGAGCCACGCATCGTGATATCGGCGCGCTTTCCCGGCATGCCGGCTTCCGGACGGTCGCGTTCCGCGCCGGTGTCCCTCGAAAGGGGGGTGAATAGCCCCACGCGTGCGGGAAAGTGGCGCGGGTCACAGTTCCCCGGGTGGCTCGGATCGCATTCGGCATACTTTTCCGGCCGGTGGCGGAGTGCTGTCGCAGCGTGAATACACGCAGGCCGGGGACGGTTCGCCGGGCCATGGCCGGCCGGTTATACCCGGCGCCCCCGCGGACTACCATCGAGGGAATTGTGATGCCGCTCACGCCCGGCACGTAAGCCGGACATAAAGGCATTTAAGGCTCGGTCGAAATGCGGCTTTCGACCCCTCGGGCCGGGTGATCGCCCGGTCGCCTTCGGTGATGATTCGACAATGCGTCACGTGTCGACTGCGTATTGTGTATGGCTGGGGGTCAAAAGGGGCAAAACGTTCCCTGGTTTGCGGCCCGGTAAACGCGAATCCGGCCCGGAAGGCCGTCCCACGGGCCCCGGTGGGCATTTCTAATACCTATCCTGACCTGCGTAAATGCCCGAGCGGGTTGATACGGGCCGGATAACCTGTTTATGGTCCTGGCGATGTGCAAATCGCACCTCCTGGGTTCCCGCCGGCACGGCATGGCGGAACTCGCGGTCTGGGAGGGCCGCGGGGTTGCGGCATCGGACATCACGTCTTGGACGTGACCGTTCGGTTCCGGGCGGGGGTGATCCGCGAGGGTCGCGCCGGTCCATCCGCCCCAGGGGAATTCCGAGAGGAATGTATGTCTCTCCGCAACGCTTTCGGTCGCACCAACACGCACCGCGGCATGGGTCGTACCCAGCGCCGCCTGCGCACCGCGACCATCGTCGGCGTCGTCGCCGCCACCCCGCTCGTCGGGCTCGCGACCGCGACCTCGGCCGGCGCTGCCACCACTTCCACGTGGGACAAGGTCGCCCAGTGCGAGAGCGGCGGCAACTGGTCCATCAACACCGGCAACGGCTACTACGGCGGTCTGCAGTTCACGCAGAGCACGTGGCGCGCCAACGGCGGTACCGGCAGCCCGCAGAACGCCTCGAAGGCCGAGCAGATCCGGGTCGCCGAGAACGTGCTCCGGACCCAGGGCCCGGGTGCCTGGCCGGTGTGTTCGGTCAAGGCCGGTCTGACCCGCGGCGGCGGCAGCCCGTCCTCGGACGCCGGCAGCACCACCACGAAGAAGGCGTCGACCCCGAAGAAGGAGTCGACCAGCAAGACGAGCACCCCCAAGAAGGTCGCCGTCGCGCCCAAGAGCGAGACGCCGAAGAAGGCCGCCCCGGCGAGCAAGCCCGCCGCGGCTCCGGTCGTGGAGACCACCTCGACCACCTCGACCGCGGGCGAATACGTGGTCAAGACCGGTGACACGCTCAGCGGTATCGCCGCGGCGAACAACGTGGGCGGCGGCTGGCAGGCGCTGTACGCGAAGAACCAGGGCGTGGTCGGCAGCAACCCCGACCTGATCCTCCCGGGCCAGAAGCTGGTCCTGCGCTAGAACTCCCCGGGGCCGGGTCGGTCCTCGAGCGTTCGGCGTACGCCGTGTGGTGCCCGCGACGCGGTGCACGGCGTCGAGTGAGTGGTGCGTGGAACAAGGCAGTGCGCGGGGCGAGTCCCGCGTGTTCGGTCGGGGGCGGCCGTATCTCCTGTGGGAACACCGGGAGATGCGGTCGCCCCCGACCTTTTCCTACGATTCGGTCGGTGTGGTGCGCTTTCCGTCACCGCGGTGACGGCAGTACCCCGACGCGCCGTGGAGGGGACGGGGCGTCGCGAGGGGTCCCACGGGCCTCTCGACCGGCCTCGGTGGCACCGTCAGGTGCGACCGGGGCCGCGCTGCGTCCGGGCCGCCTCGGCGGCGCACAGCGACTCCAGGCGGCGGGCGATCGACGCCGCGCGTTCGACCAGCACCCGGGCACGTTCGTGCTCGGCCTCGCTCCACTCGCCGGGGTCCGCGCGATGTCCGCCCGGATGATGACCGTTGTTGCCCATAACCGCTTGGTTCCCACCGGATGGGGCCGATCATTCACGATGTGCCGGCTCATCACTCGTGATGCCGATCACGTCCGTTCCCCGGAGGTCGGCCACACCCCAGCGGCAGGAGGCCGATTCGGGCCACACTGACGACCATGACGACTCTGATCGCCGGGGCCAATGTCCCGGTTCCCGCGGGCCCGCTGACCCTGGTGATCCGCCGCGCGGCGGACGCGCCGATCGCGGACGTCTCGGCGCTGCTGCTCGGATCGCACGGCAAGGTGCGCTCGGACGAGGACTTCGTGTTCTACAACCAACCGAGCGCGGCCGACGGCGCGGTGCGCCACGTCGGTCCGACGGCCGGCGGCGAGGCGGTGGTGGCGGATCCGGCCGCGCTGCCCGCCGACGTGGATCGGGTGGTGCTGGCCGCGTCGGTGCACGAGGGCACCTTCGCCGCGGTGGGCGGTTTGGCGCTGGTGGTCCTGGACGGATCGGGCGCCACCGTCGCGACGTTCGCGGTCGAGGCCGCGGGCAGCGAGACGGTGATGGTGCTCGGCGAGTTGTATCGGCGCCAGGGCGCTTGGAAGTTGCGCGCGATCGGCCAGGGCTACGACACCGGGCTGGCCGGGCTCGCGAGCGACTACGGCGTGGACGTCGGCGAGGAGGACGAGACGCCCGCCGCGGCCGACGCCGCACGGCCCGCCGGGACGCTGCCGGTCGCGCCGGTGGGCGGGACGCCCGGGTGGGCGCCGCCGCCGTACAGCGACGAGCCGACGATGCGGTTGCCCGCGCCCTCGGAGGACCCGCAACTGGCCGGGCTGCCGCCGGAGGTGGGCGCGCGGATCTCGCTGCGCAAGGAGGCGGTACGGATCACGCTGGAGAAGAAGGGCCTGCGCGAGGTGCGCGCCCGGGTGGCGATCGTGCTGGACCGGTCGGGTTCGATGCGGGAGCTGTACGGGAACGGCGCGGTCGGGCGGCTGGTCGAGCGGATGGCGCCGATCGCGGCCCGGCTCGACGACGACGGCGAGCTGG
This sequence comes from Embleya sp. NPDC059213, assembly GCF_042754445.1. Taxonomy (NCBI): domain Bacteria; kingdom Bacillati; phylum Actinomycetota; class Actinomycetes; order Kitasatosporales; family Streptomycetaceae; genus Embleya; species Embleya sp. NPDC059213. The sequence goes on along the minus strand of NZ_JBHZAV010000070.1, from coordinate 21,973 downwards.
ACGCGTGGATCTTCGCCGACGAGTTCGCGCCGCTGGCACCGGTCCGGATCCCCGAACTGCCGCGCTGGATCGCGGACAACGTCTACATCGACGGCCGCAACAACCGGCCGCAGTCGCCGCCGTTGCCGGACGGCGGGCAGCGTGTACCGGACCACCTCTCCGGCGTGTTCGGCGGAAACAACGAGCCCGCGGTGATCGAGGACATCATCGCGCGCTACCGGCGCGAGCCGGGCGCGCCGGTGTTGGTGTTGTTCTACTCGGACGGCGGGGTCAACCGCAGCAAGCAGATCCAGCGGCTGCTGACCGACGCGGCCGGACTGCCGATCTTCTGGCAGTTCGTCGGCCTGGGTCGGTCGAACTACGGGATCCTGGAGCGCATCGACACGATGCCCGGGCGACTGGTGGACAACGCGGGCTTCTTCCAGGTCGACGACATCGACCGGATCTCCGACGTCGAGCTGTACGAGCGCATCCTGGCCGAGTTCCCGCAGTGGTTGACCGCCGCGCGGGCGGCGGGTGTCGTGCGCTGATCCGGCGCGGGAGCGCGGGGTCCCGGGTCGGCGCCCTGCGGGCCCGCGCCCGCGTCCGCGGCTCGTGCGCCCGAGGTGACCGGAAGCCGACGCGATGTCGTCGGAATGGTCACAATGGGACATTGCGCCGTGCTTTGCCGCACGTCGTCGTGCAGCCTGGGTACGGGGAGGTGTTCCATGCCGGTATCGGGCGAGTTCGCCGAGTGGGCCGCAGAGCTGACAATGCGTCATATTCCGGCGGCGGTACGACGGGCGACCGGTCGGCGGATCCTGACCGCGATCTCCGGCGGCGTCGTCGCGGCGCGGATCGGGCTGGTGGACCCGGCGGTGCACGTGGCGGTGGGGATCGGCGGCCCACCCGAGGCCGAGCTGATCGGGCACGCCGCAGGCCGATTGGCCGCTCCCGCCGCCGCGTTCGCGAATGGCATGTTGATCGGCGCGACGCGGCCGGACCCCGAGCACGTGGACGTGGGCGGGGCGATGGCGGTGGTGCTGCCGGTCGCGCTGGCGGTCGGCCAGGAGGTCAAGGCACGCGGCGACGAGGTGCTGATCGCGGTGATCGCCGGGCACGAACTGGCCTGCCGGTTGGCCGCGTCGGACGGCTCACGCTCGGTCGGGGTGCTCGGCGGCGCGTTGGCCGCGGCCCGGCTGATGGCGCTGGACCGGGCCCGGATCCGGGACGCGGTGGGCATCGCGGGCGGGTTCGTGGGCGAGCCGATCGGCGCCGGCGGCATCCTCGGGCCGGCCGGCGGGATGGCGGCCGGCAACGCGATCGTCGCCGCGCGGCTGGCCGCCGCCGGGGCGAACGGGCCGCCGCGCGGGATGGACGAATTGCTCCGTGCCTGGCGGCTGCGGCCGGAGACGGTCCGGGCCGGACTCGGCGTCGAGTGGGCCTGCGCGCCGCACCCCGCCGCCGCCGGGACGACCGACTACCGATTCGACCTGGATATCTGTGAACGTCTCGGCGGCAGCCGTCGCGACGCCCGCGCCCTGGTCGCCGAGATTCGCGCCCTGGCCTTCGCCCCGTCCCTGGACTCGATCCTCGCCCTGACGGTGCGGATCGCCGCAGGCACGTGAGCGGGTGCGGCCGGCCGGCTACCCGATGCCGCCGTTCGCGGTCGGTCGACCCCGGCCGCCGCGGAAGGCGGCGCGGTAGTCCCTGGGCGCGACGCCGACATGGCGGGTGAAGTGTTGGCGCAGTGTCAGCGGCGAGCCGAAGCCGCACTCGCGGGCGATGGCCGCGATCGACAGGTCGCCGATCTCCAGGAGGCGCTGCGCGGCCAGGACCCGTTGGCCGGCCAACCAGCGCAGCGGCGAGGTGCCGGTGCCGCGGACGAAGTGGCGGGCGAAGCTGCGCTCGGACATGCCGGCGAGGGCGGCCAGTTCGGCGACGGTCCACGGATGCCGCAGGTCGTCGAGGACCAGGTCGCGCAGCCGGCCGAGGCTGTCGCCCTGTTCGGTGGGCGAGGCCGGCACCGGGTTGCTGATGAACTGGGCCTGCCCGCCGGACCGGAACGGCGCGGTCACCATCGTCCGGGCGATCTCGCCGGCGGCGGCGGCGCCGTGGTCGAGCCGGACCAGGTGCAGGCACAGGTCGATGCCGGCGGCCGAGCCCGCCGAGGTCCAGATCGAACCGTCGCCGACGAACAGCACGTTGGCGTCCACCGTGACCTTCGGATACCGGCGGGCCAGGTCCTCGGTGTCCAGCCAATGGGCCGTCGCCCGCCGCCCGTCCAGCAGGCCCGCCGCCGCCAGGACGAAGGCGCCCGAGCACAACGACGCGATCGTGGCGCCCCGCCGGTGTGCCGACCGCAGGGCTTCGAGCACGTCGTCGGGGAATACCTCGCGTCGCGGCTCGGTCCGCTGTTCGTTGCCCGGAACGACCACGAGATCGCACGTGTCCAGGCCGTCCAGGTCGTGATCGGGGACGCAGACGACGCCGGCGCCCAGGTCCACGCCGGCGCGCCGCGGGCCGCACACGCGCACCTCGAAGGCGGGCACCCCCCGGCCGGTTCGATCGACGCCCCAGATCTCGAAGGCGACCGCGTATTCGAACACCCGGACCGGGTCGAACAGCAGGATTCCCACGCGGCGCATGGCGGCAACCTATGCCTGTACCGACTCCGGAGCGAGCACGGCCCGGGAGTGGGCCGTCCTCGTTCCCGACCGACCCCTGTCGTCGGGGCCGTCGTTGGCGCGGCCCGCGCCCATCGGCCCCGTGACCGATGGGATCGAGCGAGCGGATCGGCGTACCCCACCTCCCGGGAAGAGCCTCGGGGCGGGATGCGGGGTACGCCGGCTCGCTTTCGATCCTCGTCGCCGGCGTCGGGTCGCCGTGAGTGGCGGAAACGCCAACCATGAATGGATTCCTGCCACGACCCGATGCCTCGGGTGTGCATAAGTTATCCACAGGCTGTGGAAACTTCTGGTGGATGCCGGGGATTCCTGTGGACAAGGCGTGTCCCATCGTGGGCCGGGCCGACCGCACCACCTCGGGGACACGCCGTCAGACCCCCTTGCGGGCGGGCACCTCGTCCGGGTCCAGGCGGCGCATGTCGGCGAACCCGTCACCCGTGGAGTAACTGTCCTCGCACACCACGAGCGCGTCCGCGTCGAAGCCCCACACGATCGCCATCTGCGTCTCGTACAGGTAGAACGCGTCGACGTCCGCCACCACCCGACCCATCCCGGCCAGTACCCGGCCCGGATAGGCGATCCGGAGCAACCCCTCGGTCACCACCGTGTCCTGATCCACCGTCAGCCGGTCGATGTGGTGCGCGAGTCGGCCGCAGTCGTTGTCGACCACGGCACGATAGAACTCGCGGACCTCGGCGTGCGACTTGGGGGCCCGATCGACCGGCGACGCTCCCCACTGGTGGTAGACCGCCCGCGGCGACACGGTGGCCATCAGCGCGTCCAGGTCGCCCTCGTGTTCGGCACGCATGTGTGCGACCAGTGTGGTCAGGATCGCGTGCCGACGCGGATCGTCCTCCGCCGCCAGGCGCTTCTCGGCCAGTTCCCACGTGCGTCGCGCGTCGATGAGCCCGGTCATGTGTGCACCCTCCGCCGGTCGTTGCCTCGCCCCGACACCTTGCACCGAAGTAATTGACTGTGCAATACAAATCTCTACACGTGTCGCACCGGCCGACCGGCCCATGCGGCGACGGATCGGCGGTTTCGCCCGATGCGGCGCACCGTGTTCCAGACGACGAGGTGGCAACGAAATGAGCGACGCAGGCGCAGTGCGAGACGCGAACGCGATGTTCGACCTGAGCGGTCGAGTGGCGATCGTCACCGGCGGCAGCCGGGGAATCGGCCGGGCGATCGCGCACGCGTACGCGTCGGCGGGCGCCTCGGTGGTGATCGCGAGCCGCAAGGCGGACGCATGCGAAGCGGTGGCGAAGGAGATCACCGATGCCGGCGGCCGGGCACTCGCGGTGCCCACCCACTGCGGCGAACTCGACGCCCTGGCCGCCCTGGTCGAGGCGACCGTCGCCCACTTCGGCGGCATCGACATCGTGGTGAACAACGCGGCCAACGAACTCGCCCAACCTGTGGGCGAGATCACTCCACAGGCGTGGGAGAAGTCGTTCGCGGTGAACCTGCGCGGACCGGTGTTCCTGGTCCAGTACGCGCTGCCGCACCTGATCGCCTCCGGGCGCGCATCGGTGCTCAACGTGGTCAGCGCCGCGGTGTTCACCCGCGCCGAGGGCAAGGGCCTGTACGCGGCGGGCAAGGCCGGCCTGGTCGCCTTCACCCGCACGATGGCGGGCGAACTCGCCGAGCACGGCATCCGGGTCAACGCGATGGCCCCGGGCGCGGTGGAGACCGACATGGTCCGCAAGACCGGCCCCGAGATGATGGCCCGGATGAAGGGTGCCGCGCCGCTGAACCGGATCGCCGCGCCGGAGGAGATGACCGGCCTGGCGCTGTTGCTCGCGTCGGATGCGGGCAGCTTCATGACCGGCCAGATCGTCAGCATCGACGGCGGGCTGACCGTGCACTGAGCCGATCGGCGCTCAGGTGCCGTGCGACGACGCGGTGGCGCCGATCACCGGGACCAGCGGGTCCGGCAGCGGATAGACGCGTTCGACCGGCACCGCCTCGGCGGCGGCCGGATCACCGGCGCGGACCAGGTCGTGCACCCGATGCGCGAGCGCGGTCACGTCGGTGATCCGGCGGGTCCACTCTTCGGCGTAGGCCCGCGTCGCCCACCCGGCCAGCCCGAGCTGCAACGAGCGATGCGCCAACGGCCGCAGCGACAGGTCGCGTTCGGGGTCCCACTGGATCCGCACGGTGGTCGCGTGCAACCGCCGCCCCCAGGCGTCCCGGTCCGGGTGGGTCGGCTGCTCGTAGTGGCTCAGACACGCCCCGGCCAGCGCCGCCTCGAACCCCTCGCGGCTGATCTCCAACGCCAAGACCCGCTCCTGCCGAGGCTTGGTCGCCCACCCGCACCGGTACATCATCCAGGTGAAGCTGGGCTTGACCCAGGTCATCCGCTCCCGACTCCAGGTGTCCGGAAACCGCTGATCGCGGACGGCCGCATCGGCGATCTGCGGCTTGTACGCCTGATACACCGTGATGGTGTCGTCGGTGTACGCGGCGCGGATCTGTCGGTTCGGTGTCTCCATGCCCGCAGTGTGTCGGTGCGGCCCGGCCCGGACCACCCGTTTTCGCCGGCCCGCGGGAGGCGCCGGAGAGGGCGTGAACCGGGCGTGAGCCGGCTCCCAAAAAATGCTTGATATTGACAAGCGATCCCGAGTCGGAGAGATTCGATGTTGCCGGGTGACACGCGTTTCCCGGTCCATATCGATGTGCAGCGCGGGGCAGACCCGACCGCGACCCTTCCGTGCCCGGCGGGCGTCGACCCGCGTCGCGACCACGCGATCCACGCACGTGAAGGAGCAGCGACGTGCATCTCGCCCCGACCCCAGCGCAGGACGCTCTACGGGCAGAGCTGCGGGACTATTTCACCCGCCTGATCACCCCCGACGTCCGGGCGGAACTCGACCGCGAGGGCGAGGCCGGCGGCCCCACCACGCGGCGGGTGCGCCGGCAACTGGGCTCCGACGGCTGGCTCGGCATCGGGTGGCCGACCGAATACGGCGGCCAGGGCAAGGGCCCGGAGATGCAGTTCATCTTCTTCGACGAGGCGTACCGCGCCGGCGCGCCGGTCTCCATGGTCACCCTGAACACCGTCGGCCCGACCCTGATGAAGTTCGGTACCGAGGCGCAGAAGAGCTACTACCTGCCGAGGATCCTCGCGGGCGAGATCATCTTCGCGATCGGCTACAGCGAGCCCTCGGCCGGCACCGACCTGGCGTCGCTGCGCACCCGCGCGGTGCGCGAGGGCGACGAGTGGGTGATCAACGGCCAGAAGATCTTCACCTCGACCGCCCAGGGCGCCGACTGGATCTGGCTCGCCTGCCGGACCGACGTGGACGCGCCCAAGCACAAGGGCATCACGATGATCCTGGTGCCGACCACCGACCCGGGCTTCTCCTGGACCCCGATCGTCACCGTCGGCGGGATGACCACGACGGCCACGTACTACGACAACATCCGGGTGCCCTACGACAACCTGGTGTTCGAGGAGAACTCGGGCTGGAAGCTGCTCACCAACCAGCTCAACCACGAGCGGGTCGCCCTCGCCGCGCTGGGCATGCAGGCCGAGGACTTCTTCGCCGAGGTGCTGGAGTGGGCCCGCGAGACCGAGATCGAGCCGGGCGTCAAGGTGGTCGACCAGCCGTGGGTCCAGCTCAAGTTCGCCGAGACCTACGCACGCCTGTCCGCCGTCCGGATGTTCAGTTGGCGGCTCGTGCACGACGTGGGCAACAACACGCTCAACGCGGGTGACGCGTCGGGCGTGAAGTTCTTCGGCACCGAAGGTGCCATCGAGGTGTATCGCAACCTGATGGAGATCGTCGGCCCGGACGCGACGTTGCGACCGAAGTCGCCCGGCGCGTTCAGCGACGGCCTCCTGGAGGCGATGAACCGCCGCGCGCAGATCAACACCTTCGGCGGCGGCGTCAGCGAGGTCCAGCGGGAGATCGTCGCCATGGTTCGCCTTGGCATGACCCGAGTGAAGCGGTGAAGGACGACATGACCGACCCCATCAGCCAGGACAAGGCCGCCTTCCTCGCGGTCGTCAAGAAGTACGAGGGCGTGCACGACGTCTCCGGCGTGCTCGCGCTCGACCCGGTCAACGGGCCGATGATCCGGCACTGGGCCGAGGCCATGGGCGACACCAACCCGGTGTACACCGACCCCGAGGCCGCCGCCCGGACCCACTTCGGCGAGATCGTCGCGCCCGCGGCCATGCTCCAGGTGTGGATCATGCGCGGCCTGGAGGGCGGCGCCCCGGCGAACTCGGCGACCGGCGAGTTGTACAAGCACTTCACCGACAACGGCTTCGGCTCGGTGGTGGCCACCAACTGCGAGCAGGAGTACGTGCGCCCGCTGCGGCTGGGCGAGGTGGTGCAGTACGACCAGCTCATCGAGACCGTGTCCGAGCAGAAGACCACCGGCCTGGGCACCGGCCACTTCATCACCACGCTGACCAACATCTACGTCGAGGGCGAGGGCGGCCGCGAGTTGGTCGGCACGCACCGCTTCCGGATCCTGCGCTACACCCCGCACAAGAAGAAGGCCGCGGCCGCGCCGCCGGTCGAGCGGCCGCTGCGCCCGCGCAAGGTGGTCAACAAGGACAACCAGGCGTTCTGGGACGGTGTGGCCGACGGGAAGCTGCTGTTCCAGAAGTGCGTGGACTGCGCGACGCCGCGCTTCCCGTTCGCGCCCGGCTGCAACAAGTGCGCGTCGCTGGAATGGGAGACCGTCGAGTCGGCCGGCAAGGGCGTCGTCTACTCGCACGTCACCATGCACTACCCGAAGTTCCCGGCGTTCGACATGCCGTACGCGGTCGGCCTGATCGAGCTGGAGGAGGGTGTGCGGATGCTCGGCAACGTGCTCGGCGTCCCACACGACGAGGTCCGCATCGGGATGCCGGTGGAGCTGGAATTCGTCACCCACGACGCCGAGCTGACGGTGCCCGCGTTCCGAGCGGTTGGGGAGAACTGATGGACTTCAACCTCACCGAGGACCAGCGGGAGCTGTCCTCGCTGGCCGAGCGCATCTTCGCCGACCAGTCCACCGACGAGCGGCTGAAGAAGCTCGCCCAGTCCGACGCGGACCTGGACGCCGAGCTGTGGGGCAAGGTCGCCGAGGCCGGTCTGGTCGGCGCGTTGATCGAGGAGCGGCACGGCGGCGGCGAGCTGGGCCTGGTGGGCCTGGCGCTGCTGCTGGAGCAGCAGGGCCGGTTCACCGCGCAGATCCCGCTGCTCGACACGGTCGTGTACGGGCTGCTGCCGCTGCTGCGTTTCGGTTCGGACGAGCTGATCGAGGCCGACCTGCCCGCCCTCCTGGACGGTTCGCGGATCGTGGCCGGTGCGCTCGCCGAGGTCGGCGCGGGACTGCCCGCCGTACCGAAGGTGACCGCCCGGCGGGACGGCACCGGCCATCGTCTGGACGGCGACAAGCGCGCGGTGGCCTGGCTCACCGTCGCCCACCGCGTCCTGGTCACCGCCTCCCTCGACGGCGCGCTCGCCGTGTTCACCGTGGACGTGGACGCGGACGGCGTGGCGATCGAGGCCGCGCCGACCACCGCGCCGTGGGCGTCGGGCAACCTGCGGCTGACCGACGCGCCCGCCCGACTGGTCGGCACCGCCGAGGCCGGCCCGGAGATCGCCGGGTGGATCGTCGACCGGGCGCGCGTCGCGCTGGCCGCGCAGCAGGTGGGCGTGTGCGCGCGCGGGCTGGCCCGCACGGTCGAACACGTGAACGCCCGCGAGCAGTTCGGCAAACCGCTGTCCACCAAGCAGGGCGTGATGTTGCGCGCCGCCGAGGCGTACATGGACACCGAGGCCATCCGGGTCACCACGCTGGAGGCCGCGTGGCGGATGGACCGGGGCGAAGCGGCCACCGAACAGGCACTGGTCGCCCGCTGGTTCGCCTCCGAGGCGGGCAAGCGCGTGGTGCACGCGTGCCAGCACCTGCACGGCGGCACCGGTTCCGACATCGACCACCCGATCCACCGCCACTTCCTGTGGGGCCGTCAGATCGACGTGACCCTGGGCAGCGGCATCCAACAGCTCGCCGCGCTCGGCAAGCTGCTCGCCCACGCGCCCGCCCAGGGAGGCAGCCGATGACCACCGAGGACCTCGTGAGCCGGACCCACGCGGAGGTGTCCGTCGGCGACGAACTGCCGCCGCTGGCCATCCCGCTGACCCGCACGCTGATCGTGTCGACCGCGCTGGCGACCCGCGACTTCCAGGACGTGCACCACGATCCGCAGCTTGCCGCGGACAAGGGCTCGCCGGACATCTTCATGAACATCCTGACCAGCAACGGTCTGGTCAGCCGCTACATCACCGGCTGGGCGGGCCCCGAGACCGAGCTGCGCAAGGTCGCGATCCGGCTCGGCGCCCCGAACTACCCCGGCGACACCATGACCCTCACCGGCACGGTGACCGCGAAGACCACCGCCGAGGACGGCACCCCCCTCGTGGAGATCGCCGTCGTCGGAGCCAACAAGCTCGGCAATCACGTCACCGGCACGGTCACGGTGAAGCTGCCGGAAGGAGCCGAAGCGTGAGCCTCAAGCACGCCGACAACCTGCGCGGCAGGACCGCCATCGCCGGCATCGGCGCGACCGAGTTCTCCAAGGAGTCCGGTCGCAGCGAACTGCGCCTGGCCGTCGAGGCGGTGGGCGCGGCCCTGGACGACGCCGGGATCGCACCGTCCGAGGTGGACGGCCTGGTCAGCTTCACGATGGACACCAACCCCGAGATCGCGGTCGCCGCCGCGGCCGGGATCGGCGACCTGACCTTCTTCAGTCGGATCCACTACGGCGGCGGCGCGGCCTGCGCCACCGTCGCGCAGGCCGCGATGGCCGTCTCCAGCGGGGTCGCCGACGTGGTGGTCTGCTACCGCGCGTTCAACGAGCGCTCCGGCCGTCGATTCGGCTCCGGCGTGCTCCAGCGCGACCCCACCGTCGAGGGTGTGGGCCTGGGCTGGAACATGCCGCACGGGCTGCTCACCCCGGCCTCGTGGGTGGCCATGTTCGCGCAGCGCTACCTGCACGTGTACGGCGCGACCACCGAGGCGTTCGGCCACGTCGCGGTCGCCGACCGCAAGCACGCGGCGAACAACCCGAAGGCGTACTTCCACGGCAAGCCGATCACGCTGGAGGACCACCAGAACTCGCGCTGGATCGTCGAGCCGATGCGGCTGCTCGACTGCTGCCAGGAGACCGACGGTGCCCAGGCGATCGTGGTGGTCAGCGCCGAACGGGCCAAGGACCTGAAGCAGAAGCCCGCGATCATCAACGCGGCGGCGCAGGGCGCGGGTCGCCTGCAGGACCAGATGACCAGCTTCTACCGGGACGAGATGACCGGACTGGCCGAGATGGGCGTGGTGGCCAAGCAGCTCTGGCAGACGTCGGGGCTGACTCCCGACGACATCCAGACCGCGGTGCTCTACGACCACTTCACCCCGTTCGTGCTGATGCAGTTGGAGGAGTTCGGCTTCTGCGGGCGCGGCGAGGCGCCGGCGTTCGTCGCGAACGGCGGCCTGGAACTGGGCGGCAAGCTGCCCACGAACACGCACGGCGGCCAGTTGGGCGAGGCGTACCTGCACGGCATGAACGGCATCGCCGAGGGCGTGCGGCAGATCCGCGGCAGCTCGGTCAACCAGGTCGAGAACGTGCACAACGTGCTGGTGACCGCCGGCACCGGGGTGCCGACGTCGGGGCTGGTGCTGGGCGTCGAGTAGCGGGAGCGGTGCCGACGGGGGCGAACAGGGCGAACACCCCCGAGGGTTTGGGCCGCACGGGTGACGCGTCGGCGCGTCACCCGTGCGGTCCACCGGTACGGCCGTACGTGGTGCGCAGCGTGGTGGGACGCCCGATTCCCACCACGCGAGGAGCTCTCGTGCGCCCGCTGACCACTCGTCGGATCGCCTCGACCGTATTGCTCACCGCCGTGCTCGGCCTGTTGCCGGCCGGGCTCGCCGAAGCCGCCGGCGCCCGACCGGAACGTTCCCGGAGGGTGACCGCGCCGGGCTTCGACACGTGCGAGACCCCCACCGTGGAGACCATGCGTGCCTGGCGGGAATCGCCGTACCGGGTGGTCGGGATCTACGTCGCGGGCGACAACCGGGCCTGCAAGAGCAGCCGGCTGACCTTCGACTGGGTCAAGGCCGTCCACGCCCAGGGCTGGGACTTCCTGCCCATCCAGGTGGGCCTCCAGGCACCGTGCACGCAGTCCGGCAAGACCGGCCGGATCGACCCGGCGCGCGCGGCCCGACAGGGGGTCGCCGAGGCGAACGACGCGGTGGACCGCAGTGCCACCCTCGGCTTCCGGCCGGGCAGCGCGATCTGGTTCGACATGGAGGCGTACGACAACACCGACGCCGGCTGCCGAACCGCGGTGCTGGACTTCGTGTCCGCGTGGTCCGACCGGGTCCGCGAACGCGGCTACGTCGCCGGCTACTACAGCAGTCTCAGCTCCGGCATCGCCGACCTGATCGAGGCGGTCGACAAACGCCCGATCCCGGACGCGGTCTGGTACGCCCGCTGGGACGGGCACGCCGGCACCACCGGCGACGGCGCGCTGCCCGACGGATACTGGCGCGGCCGGCGGGTGCACCAGTACACCGGCAACGTCTCGGAGACACACGGCGGCAAGCGCGTCGTCATCGACCGCAACGCGGTCGACGGACCGGTCGGGGTGTTGTGACCGCTCCGGGACGGACCGGCACGGCCCCGCGCCGGCCGGACCCGAAACGGTCCGACCGGCGAGGTCCGTACCCGGGCTCAGCCCCGGTCGAGCTCGCTGACCTCCAGCGCGCCCTCCGCGTACTGACGCCGGATCACCTTCTTGTCGAACTTGCCCACGCTGGTCTTGGGCACGGCGGTGATCAGGCTCCACCGCTCGGGCACCTGCCAGCGCGCCACCCGGCCCGCGAGATAGTCGCGAAGCTGCTCGACCGTGGTCGTGGCGCCCTCGCGCAGCACGACGGTGGCCAACGGGCGCTCGCCCCACTTGTCGTCGGGCACGCCCACCACGGCCGCCTCGACCACGTCGTCGTGACCCATCAGGGTGTTCTCCAACTCGACCGACGAGATCCACTCGCCGCCCGACTTGATCACGTCCTTGGCCCGGTCGGTCAGCCGCAGGAAGCCGTCGGCGGTGATGGTGCCGACGTCGCCGGTACACAACCAGCCGTCCTTGAACCGGCCGCCGCCACTGGCGTCCACCGAACCCTCGTCGCCGATGTACGCGCCCGCGATCCACGGCCCGCGCACCAGCAGTTCGCCGACCGCCTCGCCGTCGAGCGGGACGTCCACGCCGTCCGGGCCGACCAGCCGGGCCTGCACCGAGGCGGGCAGCCGACCCTGCGAGATCCGGTACGGGAACGCCTCGTCGCCGGTGAGCCCCGCCGGCGGGCGGGCCACCGAACCCAGCGGCGAGGTCTCGGTCATCCCCCACGCGTGGATGATCCGCACCCCGTGCCGCTCCTCGAACGCGTGCATCAGGCCGGGCGGGCAGGCCGAGCCGCCCACCACGACCTCCTTGAGCGAGGACACGTCGGTCTTGTGCACGTCCAGGTGGTCCAGCAGCCCGGTCCAGATGGTCGGCACCGCGGCGGCGAAGGTCGGCTTCTCCGCAGCGATCATCGTGGCCAGCGGCTCCGCCTGGAGGAACCGGTCGGGCATCAGAATGGACGCGCCGCACAACATCGCCGCGTACGGCAATCCCCACGCGTTGACGTGGAACATCGGCACGACCGGCAACAACAGGTCCGCCGAGCCCAGGCCGAAGCCCTCCATCGCACACACCTGCATGCTGTGCAGGTAGGTCGACCGGTGGCTGTACACGACCCCCTTCGGGTTTCCGGTGGTCCCGGACGTGTAACACATGGCGGCGCCCTGCCGCTCGTCGATGTCCTCGGCCCAGTCGAACTCGGTCGGCCGGCCGGCGAGCAGGTCGTCGTAGCGGTGCACCTGCTTGCCGCAGTCCGCGAGCGGGGCCAGATCGGTGTCGGCGCCGGTGACCACGACGTGTTCCACCGTCGCGAGGTGGGTCAGCAGCGGGGCGGCCGGCGCGGCGAGCGAGCCGTCCAGCACCAGGACCCGGTCCTCGGCGTGGTTGGCGATGTAGATCAACTGCTCCGGCGGCAGGCGCAGGTTGAGCGTGTGCAGCACCGCACCCATCGACGGGATCGCGAGGTAGCACTCCAGGTGCTCCTGGTTGTTCCACAAGAACGTGGCGACCCGCTCGTCGCCGGTGATGCCGAGCTCGCGCAGGGCGTGGGCCAGTTGCGCGGACCGGCGCCCGACCTCGGCGTAGGTGGCCCGCCGGGGCGTACCACCGGTCCAGGTCACCACCTCCGAACCACCGTGCACCGTGGTGCCGTGGCGCATGATGCGAGCGATCGTCAAGGGCACGTCCTGCATCGTGCTCAGCACTGTGTGGCCTCCCTGCATTCGCCGGACGGGGACCGGTCGAGGTGAAGGGATTCTTTCTCGCCGATCGGGTGGTTGTCAGCCCCCGGGGCTCTCGGAATCGGGCCCGTGTCGAGCGCCGACGCACGCGCCGGCGACGATCCGCCGTGCGCCCGTACGGGTGAACCAGGCGCGGCGATCGGCCGATCGGGCCGGACGAGCGGAAGAATGCGACGGTGTCCCGGTTGCTCCGGATGACACATCGTTTTCGGCATAACGCCGCGAGCGTTCGGTAATTCCCGCTTTTCCATGCTTCCGGAGGGGGACCGGCGAGCCCTCGACTCCCGCTTGGAGGGCGCCCCATGTACCCGTTGGAGGTGCGACCCGAACCGCACCGACCGTACGACGTCGTGTTACCGGACGCGCTCGGCCATCCCGTGCTCGGCTTCCGGGACGGCTACTGGTTCCGACTCGATCGGGACGGGCCCCCGCGTCCGTTGTGCGCACGCACCGCGATCATCGGACATCCGGAGTCCGCCGGGCCTATCGTGCAGGTCATGTGTTGGTGGATGCGCGAACACCACGACCACCCCCAGGCGATGGATCTGGCCACCGAACTGGCGCTGGCCGTCGGCGAGATGAGCCGTCGGCTGCACGCCCAGGGGCCGGCGGCATGGTGAGGCGGTGCGGTTCGGTGCGGATACGGCGGGTGCCGTGCGGGCCCCGGGTGCCGGCGGTCCGGGTGCGTACGTGTGCGATTCCCCGCTGCCGGAGCGGTCCCCGGCGTCGGTGCGGATGACCGGGACGTCGGGTGGGCGGCCTCCGGGGCGCGCCCGGGTGGTCCGCCCGTTCGGGTGACGCGCGGGTGGAGCGCGGGTCACCCGACGGCTACGAGGGTGAAGCGATCTTGCCGAGCAGGTCGACGATGCGCTGCTGGACGTCCTCGCGGGTCGATCGCTCGGCCAGGAACAACACGGTCTCGCCGGTCTGGAGCCGATGCAGGTCGTGTTCGACCAGGTCCAGCGTGGTGTAGACGACGATCGGGGTCGAGTGCAGGCGCGCGTTGTTGCGCAGCCAGTCGACCACGCCCATCCGGCGCCGGCGCACCAACATCAGGTCCAGCACCACGAGGTTGGGCTCGACGCTGGACGCCTTGGAGACCGCCTCGCTCTCCGAGGCCGCGTGCACCACGTCCATGCCACGCCGCTCCAGGGACGCGGTGAACGCGGACGCGATGTCCGGATTGCCCTCCACGAGCAGTACGCGCGAGGCGTGCCCGGCGCTGTCCGCCGGAGCGAGCGAGCGCAACAGCACGGCCGGGTCGGCGCCGAACGCCGCGTCCCGGGTGGCCTGCATCAGGCCGGCCGTGACCAGCACCGGGATCTGCGCGGCGGTCGCGGCGGTGCGCAGCGACTGGAGCGCGGTCCGGGTGATCGGGCCGGTCAGCGGATCCACGAACAGCGCGGCCGGCTGCACCGGGACGCTCGCGTCGACCTCCTCGCGCGAACGCACCAGCAACGGACTCCAGCCGCGCGCGGTCAGCGCGCCCGCCGTCGCGGTGTCCGGCTCGGGCCAGACCAGCAGCCGGCGCGGTTGGCCGTCCGGCGCGGGCGTGACCATGGTCGGCAGGTCGGCCCCGGACATCGCCTCGACGTCACCGGGCGGCCCGCCCGGGAAGCCGGACCGCCGGCCCTGGACCGGAATCGGCTGATCCGGCGCGGCCGGGATCGGCGGCAACAACTCGGTGGGCATGTCGGCGGCGGCGGGCCGGCCCGGCCGATCCTGCACGCTGGTGCTGCGCCCCGAACCGTCCGACGTGCGGCCCTGCGCCGGGATCGGCGCCGGTGGCGTGGACAACCGGCGACGCGCCTGGGCGCCCTGTGGGGCGTGCGTGCCGTTGAGCCGCCCACCGGCCGCGGGTGCCTGGGGAGCGGGTGGGGCGGCGGGCCGTTGCGGCAGCGGCGTCGGCTCGACCCGCTCGACCTCGGCACCGCCGTGGTGGGCGACGCCGCGGTGCGAACCGGAGGGTCCGGCCGCGGACTCGCCGGCGTCGTGTGCGTCGCGCGAGGGCCGACCGCGACGCGAGCGCGGCGGATAGACCGCCTCGAACGCGCCGCTGTTGTTGCGGGCGGCCTCCTCGGCCTCGTCGTACGCGTCGGCGTCCGGTCGCTCGTGTTGCCCCTCGGACGCACCCGAACCCGCGGGCACCAGCGGCACCGGCGCGACCGTGCCGGGCGGCAACGCGAACGGCCCCTGCGGCGCGGCGGCCACCGAACCGGGCGGCGGCGGCGCGGGCACCGGCGGCGTGGCGGAACCGACCGGCTCCAGGCGGGCGCGCGGCGGTTGTGCGCCGCGTCCGCGCACGGCGAGTTCGACTCCGCTGCCGGGCGTGGGGCGTGGGGCGACGTCCTTCGTGCGGGCGGCGCCCGAACGTGCCTTCGGGTCGGGGGCGTTCTCGCTCTCCGGCTCGTTCTCGGCGGTCTCGGTCGCGGCCGCGTCGTCCGCCTTCGGCTCGCTCGTCTCGGCCGGCGTGTCCTGGGCCTCGTCGGTCGACGTCGTGGCGTCCTCGGCGTCGTCGGCGTCGGATTTCGCGTCCTCGGCCTTGGCGTCCTTCGTATTCCCGGCGTCCTTGCCGGTCTTGCCGCCCTTGTCGGCGGCCGGGTCCGGTCGGCCCGTCTGGCGGGCCCGGCGGCCCTTGGCCGCGCGGTGCTCGCCGGAACTCTCGGCCTGTTCGGCGGCCTCGGCGTCGGCGGGCAACTCGACCACGTACGTGCTGCCCCGACCGGCCATGGTGTGCGACTCGACGGTGCCGCCGTGCGCCTCGACCACGGCGCGGGCGAGCGGGACCCGAACGGCGCTGCCCCGACTCTCCGGGCCGCGCACCTCGATGCGCGCGACGTTGCCGCGCTGGGCCGCCGCGACCACGACGGTGGATCCTTCCGGACCGGCGGCGACGACGTCCGCGAGCAGATGCCCCAGGGCCCGGGTCATCGCGTCCACGTCCACCCGCACCCCGACCGGCGACGCGTTGACCGCGAACTCCACCCCCGCGCCGCGGGCGAGGTAGGTCACGGTCTCCATGGCCCGATCGACCAGATCGTCCACCGTGGTCGGCACCCGCTCCGGCTCGGTCGCCGCGTCGGCGTCGTCCTTCGGCTCGACCTTGTCCGTACCGCCGGCCGCCTGGTGCGCGAGCACTTCGCCCGCGAGCTCCTCCAGGCTCTCCAACTCGCCCGCGACCTGACGCACCATCCGTCGGGCCCCGTGGCCGACCTCGCCGACCGCGCCGTCGGCCACCTTCTTCAGCCGACCACGCACCGCGGCGAGTCGGCCCAGTATCTCCGCGTCGACCAACTCGGCGAGCTGGGAGCGCCGTTCGGCGAGCAGCTTTTCCCGTCCGGTGTCGCTGAAGGTCATCACGGCGCCGACCACGGTGCCGCCGAGCAGGATCGGCGCGGTGATCATGTCCACCGTCACGTAGCCCTCGTCGCCGCGCCACAACACCTGGTCGCGCAGCCGCTGTCGGCGGCCGTTGCCCAGGGTCACCAGCGGCGGGCACTCCTGTGCGGGCAGCGGCGTGCCGTCGGCGCGGGCGTGCATGAGCAGTTCGTGCACGCTCTTGCCGCCGAGGTCGCTCGCGCGATGGCGCAGGATCCGGGCGGCGGCCGGGTTGGCGAGCACGATGTTGCCCTCGGCGTCGATGCCGACGATGCCCTCGCAGGCCGCGCGCAGGATCATCTCGGTCTGCCGCTGCTGGCGGGCCAGTTCGGCCTCGACGTCGACCTTGCCGGTCAGGTCGCGCACGACGATCATCAGCAACTCGTCGTCGTATCCGGCGGGCAGGTTCGCGCTGGTCACCTCGACCGGGAAGACGCCGCCGTCGGTACGGTGCGCGGACATCCGGGTCGGCTTGGTCCGGGTGTCGCGCGAGTCGTCGGGTCGAACCGAACCCGGGATGCGTCGATGGTCGAACGAGGGCAACAGGTCCAGGAGACCGCGCCCGACCACGGGTGTGCCCGGCGCCTCCAGAACCTCCAGTGCCATGGCGTTCGCGTTGACGACGGTGCCGTTGCGATTCACCAGCAGGAGAGCATCCGGCAGGGCGTCGAGTATGGCGGCGAGGCGAGCAGCGCCTCGGGATGGCCTGCTGCTCACGAAGCGCGTACCTCCTCCGGTCCTCGGACTGCGCGACGGCCATCTTGCCCGTCGCCGCCGGGGCATGTCACGACCGACTATCCCATTGTTTTTGCAGTCACGTTGACGAGCCTAGTAATCTGTTCCTCGTCGGCAAACACCGATGGAGGCTTCGCCTAGTCCGGTCTATGGCGCCGCACTGCTAATGCGGTTTGGGTTCATCCCCATCCCGGGTTCAAATCCCGGAGCCTCCGCTTCCCGAACAGCCCGTCTGGTCCCACCAGGCGGGCTGTTTCGTGCCCGTCACGATGCCGTTTCGGTGAGCGCACGACGACCCCGGGTCACGACACCGGACGCGATGTCCGGTATACGGCTCTTTTCCGAAGCCGCGTCCCCGACCTCTCGTCCGCCGGCCACGACCGCTCGGTCGACCCGCGGCCGGCCGCCGCCGAGCGACCGTCGCACCCCGAACATGCGTCCGGCGATTCCCCCACGAGCCGACATGTCCGAAAAGGCGCTTTCAGCTCACAGCGAACGCGCCGAGCCCATCCTCGCGCGCGTCGCCGACCCTCGGGTCGCGCCCGCTCGGAGCACCCGGGCCGGCGGACCCGTTCGCCGGCCCGTTCCGCCCGTTCGCCGCCCGTCACCCCGCCGAGGCCGCCCGCCGATCGACACGGTCCCTCGAACGCCGCCCCACGACCGCCCGTTCCGGCACCGAACACCCACACGTAAAAGGCGCTTGATCACCGCTTGCCCGACTTTCGGCCACCCTCGAACAACGGATTTCACCCCCGGCCGGGGACCATGTATTGTTGACCTCGGTCCAAGCGACCAAGCGCTCGTAGCTCAACGGATAGAGCATCTGACTACGGATCAGAAGGTTGCAGGTTCGAATCCTGCCGAGCGCACACGCAGGTCAGGGCCCCTTTCCGCTAGATCCGGAAAGGGGCCCTGATTCGTTTTCCGGGGCCTGCAAGCACCGAAGTACAGCAGTAGCCGGGTCTAGCCCAGGCTGTCACCGAGTTGCTTGAGTGCGGCCCGCGTATCCGCACTCGGAACGTGGCTGTAGATCTCCATCGTGATCGCGATCTGTGTGTGGCGCATGATCTCCATCACGACGCGGGGGTGGACCCCGAGCGCCACCAGCAGCGACCCGCATGTGTGCCGGGTGTCGTGCAGCCGGATCACGCGCACGCCGGCCTTGCGGGACCGCGCCGGGAACATCTTGGTCAGGTTGCCCGGCTCGTATGACGTGCCGACGCCCGTCGTGAACACCAGATCCGACACCGGCCACGGCCCATCCACCCGCTTGCCTGCCGCGCGTTGCCGGGCCCGCCGATCCTCATGGGCCCGCCGGGCTGCCTCCTGCTGCTCACGACGAAGCTTCAGCGCGGCCACGCACACGTCTGGCAGAGGCAGCGAGGTGTCCGACGCCTCGGTCTTCGTCTCGCGATGCAGCAGTTGCCTGCCCGCGCGCTGGATCTGCCAACTCGGCGTCAGCTTGGCCGCGTCCAGGTCGACGCTGTCCCACGTCAGGCCCAGCACCTCCCCGCGGCGCAGGCCCAGCACGAGCACCAGGACCCACGCGGCGTAGAGCGGGTCGCCCTCGGCCTTGCAGAACTCCAGGTAAGTCTTCGCCTCTTCCACCGACCACGGTTCGAACTTCCGCTTGCGCGGCTTGCTCATCTTCACCAGCGCGGCCACGTTGCGGGTCAGCAGTTCCTCGGTCATCGCGTGCCCCAACATGGCCCGCAGCGCATCCCGCGCGGCGTTGATCGTGCGCTGTCCCGTTGCCTGCTTGCAGCACTTCCCGATCGCGCAGCAGCGTGGCCTACGCCGGACGTCCTTGTGGTCGGCGGGCCGTGCCGCGTCCTTGCCCTGAACGCAGCACTGGCAGAGCGTCTTGAGCTTGTTGAGCCACGTCCGCACGTCCCGCACAGTGAGCTTGTTGAGCTTCTTTCCGCCCAGGTGCGGCACGACGTACAGGCGGCACAGGCTCTCGTATGAGACATACGACAGCGGCGCCAATTCGGGCTTGACGTACTCCTCAAGCCAGTAGGCGACGTGCTGCGCGACGGTCGGCGTTGAGGTCGGCATCACTCCCTCTTTGGCCTTCACCTGGAGGGCCACCCACTTCTCGTGGACGACGTCGCGGGTCTTGCCGTACACGTACTTCCGGTCGCGGGTGCCGTCCGGCTTGTCCACCCACACGTAGGCGGCGAACCCGTTGCGGTAGGCGTAGATGGACCCTTCACCGTTGGCCCGCTGTCGTGTCTTCGTCACGGGCGCATCTCCGCTTCCGCCGCTGTGGCGAGTCGGTTCACGTAGTCATCCACCCACCGCCCGAGGATGCGCCGGTTCCGCCCGTCCTTGATGGACACGATGCGGCGCTGGGCCACGAGCATCTTGGTCTTCGAGGGGCCGTAGCCGAGCATGAGAGCGACCTCGGCCACGGTGTACCACTTGCGTTCGATAGTGCTCGCAGACGTCGGCGACGCCGGTGCGGGCAGCGTGCTCACGTTTCCTCCTGTGGTCACTCGGAGGGCGACGCATCTCGGGCGTCGTCCCCCTTCCTCCCAGATCCGCAACATCCGCCACGCCGCCACATCGCAGGTCAGGGGCTTGGTTTTGTGGCGGATAGCGGTTGTGTGGCGGATGGGTGCCGACACATCGGGGTGTGTCGGCACCGATCGGCGGGTGGTTCAGCCGGTGGCGTGGGCGGGTGGTGTGGCGTTTTCCGTGTGGCTGTGGCGGATGTCGGGAGGGGTATCCGCCACGGATTCGCCCTCGTTGACCTGCGGTGTGGCGGCGTGGCGGATGTTGCGGATTTCCGGGGGTGGGGGAGGGCAGTACCGCATCCAGGCGTCGGTGAGGTCTTCCGCGTAGTAGCCCTTGGGGGTGCTGCCGGATGCGGTGCGGATCCCGCGCGGTTTGATGGGCTTGTTGCCCGGGGTGACGTATTGGCCGAGCAGTCGGGCGAGCATGCGGGGGGTGAGTGGCTTGTCGTCCACGTCGCTCCATTGGGCGTCGTCCAGGACGAGCAGCCTTTCGATGACGGCGGTGGTGGGCATCCGGTCGACGCCGGGGAAGACCCGGTCGCGCAGGTCGGTCAGCAGCCGGACCCCGATGGACGCCTGGTCGTCGTCCCGTGCTGCGTTGACGAGTTCGGTGCAGGCCGCGCGTGCCCGCTCGGGCCAGTGGCCTCCGGCCGCGTCGGCGACGGCGAGCAGGGGTTCCCAGACGTCGGCGGGGCGGTCGGTGACGCCGTCGGGCATCTCCGGCCATGCGTCGGCGACCGCGTCGCGCACGGTGTCGGCCCACTCGGCGAGTCGGTCCCGCAGGGCGTGTCCCTCCTTCTCGTGGAGGCGGCGCCGGTAGGGCGAGACCTTCTCGTTCGGTGCGCGCTTGCGCATGCGGATGATGATCGAGCGGGTCAGGATCGTGTCGGGCAGGGAGCCCAGGCCGGCCATGGCGACGGCGCAGAAGGAGGAGAACCATCCGGCGTTCTGGTTCGAGCCGTCGCCGACGCAGCGCAGGGACTTGGCGCCGCGCCGGTAGCCGGAGTTGAGGAATCCGCGGACGGGTTCGTTGTCCCCGGCCGCGGGGCCGAAGACGGTGTCGATCTCGTCGAAGAGGAGGGTCGGTGCTCCTTCGGTGGCCTCCACGAGGCGGAAGAGGGCGTTGGCGGACGCGTTGACGGTCATCGCCGCGTTCGGCGTCAGCGTCTCCACGATCTCCAGCGCGCGGGACTTGCCCGAACCGGGTTCGGGGGACAGGAACGCGAGGCGGGCGGTGCCGTCGAGCACGTCGATCAGGTGGGCGTGCGCGTCCCACAGGGTGACGGCGACGTAGGCGGCCTCGGTGGGGAAGACGTTGAACCTGCGGTGGAACCGCTCGACCTCATCGAGCAGTTCGGCCCCGTCGATCGTGGGCGGGGTGTCGGTCATGCGGTGGTTCTCCTGTCGCTCGTGGGGTGCTGCCACGCAACCGGCCCGGGGCGACGCGGGGGATCGGTCTCCCGGATCGGCTGCCGGGTCGGACGGGGCCGGGGCGGTCGGCGGGTTCGGTGGTCCGTCGGCCGCCCCGGGGGTGTCAGACCTTCAGGTCGGCGATCTCCTTGGTGCGGTTGGGGAAGAGGACGCGGCGGGAGACGGTGGCGAGGACGATGCGCTTGTTGGTGCGGTGTGCGGAGGTGAGCAGGTTTCGTCCGGTGGTCAGGGCTTGGGTGTCGGTCGGTTCGCTGTAGTTCTTGCTGCCGCGCTTGTTGCCGGCGGCGTCCTTGAACTCGATGTGGAACTCGGCCATGGCGGAGCGACCCTCCTCGGGTGATGTGCCGGTGGGGTTCGGTTGGTCAGGAGGCTGTTGCCAGTCCGTTGCGGACGGCGCGGCGGGCGTAGGGCTTGGGCACGCCGACCGCCACGGCGGTGGTGACGATGTCCTCGGCCAGTGCTTCGAGTCCGCACGGGCCGGGGCATCGGGTGTGTTGCTTGGCGAGGAAGCGGGCGACGCCGTAGGCGCTGGATCCGGCGCCGGTTTCGGTGTGGCTGCGGACGATGGCGAGTCCGCGTTCGAGTCCGGTGCGGACGTAGGTCTCGGTGTGGCGGCATCCGGTGGCGACCGCGCGCGCCCATCCGCTCTGCGTCGGTGGGGCGGAAGAGTCCACCCCGCCCAGGGGTCGGGTGGTCTCTTGCCCTTCCCGGTTCAGCAGGGCACGGACGGCCGGGGGCAGAGGGGCCACGTGGCCGGTGCCGGGTCCGAGCCATCGGGCGTAGGCCATGCGGGACTTGATGTCCACGCGGGGCCGGAC